>JAAVAY010000078.1 GCA_014803815.1 Allobaculum sp.
TTTATTTGGCTGCTCGCAACATCCCAGATGTAATGATGATGAACTCTCGTGGCATTAACGTTTACGACTTGCTCAATGCCAATAAAGTCTTCATGACCGAAGCGGCAGTAAAAGAAGTAGAGGAGGCTCTTTCCTAATGAAAGATTACAGAGACGTCCTCATTCGTCCTGTTTGGACAGAGCAATCCGCTCAAGCCATGAATGAGGGAAAATATACATTCCAAGTTCCAAAACGCACTAATAAAGTAGAAATCCGCCAAGCGGTTGAACATTTATTCAACGTTAAAGTTGAAAAAGTAAACATTGTGAACACAGCTGAAAAACCAAAACGTTTCGGTCGTGTGTCCACGACTATTCCTGGTTACAAAAAAGCGATCGTTACGCTTAAACCAGGAGAAAAGATCGATATCTTTGGGGAAGAAGAATAATTCCTCTTCCTCTTTCACCCAATCAGGGAGAAGACGCTATTTCCTGAATAAATATTGCGAATGAGAGGAGAAAACGTTTATGCCTATTAAAAAGTATAAACCGACTACACCTGGCCGCCGCGGAATGTCTGGNTTNACCTTCGAAGAAATCACGAAGAAAACTCCAGAACGCAGNTTNACTGCNCCGNTNAAGAGCCANGGCGGACGTAACAACACNGGCCGTATCACCACTCGTCACCAAGGTGGCGGTCATAANAGAACGTACCGCATTATTGATTTCAAACGNAACAAAGATGATATTCCAGCAACTGTTGCTGCAATCGAATACGATCCAAACCGCACNTGCAACATCGCGTTGTTAAANTATGCGGANGGTGAAAAACGCTACATTCTNGCNCCTAANGGCTTGAAAGTAGGAATGAANGTNATTTCCGGTAACGAAACCGATATCAAAGTNGGNAANGCAAGCCAATTGCGTAACATNCCTGAAGGTACGATCGTTCACAACGTGGAATTAAAACCTGGTAAAGGTGGNCAGATGGCTCGTGCNGCTGGTGCCTCTGCTCAGATTCTTGGTATTGAAGACAAGTATGTCACNCTTCGTTTAACTTCTGGTGAAGTTCGTAAAGTGCTNGGTACTTGCCGCGCTACNGTTGGATCCGTTGGTAANGAAGANCANAACCTTGTTAATTTNGGTAAAGCTGGTCGTTCCCGTTGGAAAGGNATNCGNCCAACTGTACGTGGTTCTGTAATGAACCCAAATGATCACCCTCATGGTGGTGGTGAAGGTCGTACACCAATCGGTCGTAAAGCGCCAATGACTCCNTGGGGTAAGAAAGCNCTTGGTGTGAAGACNCGNAGCAAGAAAAAAGCAAGNAACAAATTGATCGTTCGTAGAAGAAACGGCAAGTAGACAAGGAGAACGTTGAAATGAGTCGTAGTTTGAAAAAAGGGCCATTTGTTGATGAGCACCTNATGAAAAAAGTACAGGCTTTGAACGCTTCCAACAAAAAAGAAGTCATCAAGACCTGGAGCCGCCGTTCAACAATCTTCCCTGAATTCGTTGAACACACTTTCGCCGTTTACAACGGCAAAGAACACGTACCTGTATACGTAACNGAAGATATGGTTGGTCATAAACTCGGTGAGTTCTCTCCAACCCGTAAATANACCGGACACGCATCCGATGACAAGAAAGGCNGNAAATAGGAGGNAATCATGGAAGCTAGAGCCACTGCAAAAACTCTTCGCATTCAGCCTCGTAAAGCCAGACTCGTTTTGGATCTTATCCGTGGTAAAGATGTAGAAGAAGCCATCGCCATTTGCAAATTCACCCCNAANAAAGGTGGAAAAATGGTNGGTGATGTATTAAAGAGCGCNATCGCCAATGCCACAAATAACCATGNCATGGACGAAGATAAGCTCTATGTAAAAGAATGCTACGCNAATGAAGGAATTACCCTCAAGCGTTTTATGCCTCGTGCAAAGGGTAGCGCTAGCCCAATCAATAAGCGCACNAGCCACATCACAGTNGTTGTGGCTGAAAAGGAATAAGGAGGATCCCCATGGGTCAGAAAGTTAGCCCCATCGGAATGCGAACCGGAATCATCCGTGATTGGCAATCCAGATGGTATGCAGATGATAAAGAATTCTCGAAATTTCTGATGGAAGACGTGAAGATCCGCGACTGTGTAGAAAAGTACTACCATAAACTCTCACAGGCTGCTGTGGACAAACGTAAAGCGGATCCTCAGATTTCTCGAGTTGAAATTGAAAGAACGCAGAATCGCATGACTGTCATCATTCGTACTGCGCACCCTGGCGTTGTAATCGGTCAAGATGGGAAATCCATTGATGGTTTGAAAAAGAAACTTCAAAAATTGACTGGTTTAGATGCAAAGAAATTGCAAATTAACGTCGTTGAAATCGCCAACCCACAGCTTGATGCTCGCTTAGTAGCCCGTTGGATTGCAAATGAACTTGAAAATCGTAAATCCTTCCGCGCTACGCAGAAAAAAGCGATCCAAAACGTCATGCGTGCTGGCGCTAAAGGAATTAAAACTGCTGTTTCCGGCCGTTTAGGCGGAGCAGATATTGCCAGAACGGAAGGCTATTCTGAAGGAATTGTTCCTTTACATACTCTTCGTTCTGATATTGACTATGCACTTGAAGAAGCAGCTACAACCTATGGCCGCTTAGGTGTAAAAGTATGGATCTGTCGCGGTGAAGTTCTTCCTGGTGAAATGGTTCAGGAACCTGAAGCTCCTAAGAAACCAAAACAAAGAACTCGTCGTGCAGATCGTGGTGGAAACCGTGGTGGCAACGATCGTCGTCAAGGTGGTCGCAATGCTCGCCAAGGTGGTCGCAGAGAGGCCGGTGCTAACCGTAATGGTGGCAATCGCAACAATGGTCCACGTCGTGGAAACAACCAAAATGCGAACCAAAATTCAAATAATCCCTCTTCTGCTCCAAAAGGAGGAAACGAATAATGTTAATGCCAAAGCGCACTAAATACCGTCGTCCTCATCGCCTTTCCTACGAAGGCCGTGCTAAAGCTGGACGTACGGTGGAATTTGGCGAATACGGCTTAGTAGCTGAAAGCGGAAACTATGTTTCCAACCGCCAAATTGAAGCCGCCCGTGTTGCCATGACGCGTTATATGAAGCGTGGTGGTAAGGTCTGGATTCGTATTTTCCCACAATTAGCTCGTACGAAAAAACCTCTCGAAGTCCGCATGGGTTCTGGTAAAGGTGCTCCTGAAGGATGGGTAGCGGTTGTTAAGCCTGGTCGTATTATGTTTGAGGTAGCGGGTGTTCCAGAAGAAGTGGCGAAAGAAGCGCTTCGTTTAGCTGGTCACAAACTTCCTGTTAAAACCCGTTTTGTACGGAAAGGAGAAACTGAATAGTCATGAAAGCAACTGAACTTCGCACTATGTCTGAAGCGGAGCTGCTCAAGAAGATTGACGAGTTGAAAGATGAACTGTTCAATCTCCGCTTCAAGCAGGCTACTGGTCAGCTTGAAAACACGGCCCGCATGAAAACCGTTAAAAAAGACATCGCAAGAATTAAAACTGTTCTTACGGAAATGAAGAAATAGTCAGGGAGGACAAAGACATGGAAGAAAGAAATAAACGTAAAGTATACCGTGGCAGAGTCGTTTCTGACAAAATGGACAAAACTGTCACAGTCGCTGTAGAAACGATGAAAAAACATCCTCTCTACGGTAAACGCGTGAAATATACAAAGAAATTCAAAGCCCACGATGAACAAAACACAGCTCGTGAAGGAGATCTTGTTGAAATCATGGAAACGAGACCTCTTTCCAAAACGAAACGTTTCCGTTTGGTGAGCGTCGTTGAAAAAGCCCGTGGCTAAGCTAGGAGGAAGAGCAAATGATTCAAAATGAAAGCCGTTTGCGCGTAGCTGACAACACGGGTGCCAAGGAAGTATTGGTTATCCGCGCACTTGGCGGCAGCAAGCGTAAATTCGCCAACATCGGTGATGTCGTTGTATGCACTGTTAAACAGGCTACTCCTGGCGGAACCGTAAAAAAAGGTGACGTTGTAAAAGGCGTTATCGTGCGTAGCAAATACGGCGTACGCCGTGACAACGGTACTCGCATCCGTTTTGATGACAATGCGGTTGTATTGATTAAAGATGATAATACCCCAAGGGGAACCCGTATTTTCGGACCAGTGGCACGTGAACTTCGTGATCATGACTTCATGAAGATTGTGTCCTTGGCTCCTGAAGTGCTTTAAGGAGGAACTTCCGTGAAGATTAAAAAAGGTGACAAAGTCCAGGTAATGACCGGGGCTTATAAAGGAACCGTCGGCGAAGTCCTGAAGGCTTTCCCTAAGGAAAACAAAGTCATCGTCGAAGGTGTCAATGTAGTTAAAAAACACCAAAAGCCTACTCAAGCCAATCCAGAAGGGGGCATCATTGAAAAAAATGCCAAAATCGATGTATCCAACATCGCCCTTTACGATGAAAAAGCTGGGGAAGCTGGACGTGTTGGTTATAAATTCACTACCGATAAAGACGGTAAAAAAGTGAAAGTTCGCTACTTTAAAAAGAGCGGCAATGAAGTAAAGGAAAAGAAGTAGGAGGATAGATGATGAACCGGTTAAAAGAAAAATACCAAAACCAGGTTGCCCCTGATTTGATGAAGCAGTTCAACTATTCTTCCACGATGCAAGTTCCAAAAATTGAAAAGGTTGTTGTCAACGTCGGTGTTGGTGATGCCATTCAAAACGCAAAGTTCTTGGAAGAATCCGTTGAGGAGCTTGCTGCTATCACTGGCCAGAAGCCAGTCGTTACAAAAGCGAAAAAATCTATCGCGAACTTCAAAGTTCGTGAAGGAATGCCTATTGGCTGCAAAGTAACGCTTCGTGCGGACAGAATGTATGAATTCTTGGATAAATTATTCAACATTTCTTTACCCCGCGTGCGTGACTTCCGTGGTGTGTCAGATACAGCTTTTGATGGACGCGGCAACTACACTCTTGGTGTGAAGGAGCAAATCATTTTCCCAGAAATCGACTTTGATAAAGTCAACCGCACACGCGGTATGGATGTGGTTATTGTTACCACCGCTAATACCAACGAAGAAGCTCAAGCCCTTTTAGCAGGTCTTGGTATGCCCTTCGTAAAGAAATAGAGGAGGAGTAACTCATGGCAAAGAAAGCGATGAAGTTAAAACAGCAGCGTCCTCAGAAATTTAAAGTTCGCGAGTACACTCGCTGTCAGAGATGTGGTCGTCCACACTCTGTTTTAAAGAAATATGGAATCTGCCGTATTTGCTTCCGTGAATTGGCTTATAAAGGCCAAATTCCTGGAGTCAAAAAGGCAAGCTGGTAGAAGCAAGGAGGAAAGCTATCATGACATTGTCCGATCCGATCGCGGATATGCTTACTCGTATCCGCAACGCTCTTGCACAGAAGCATGACACAGTCTCCATGCCTTCCAGCAAGGAAAAAGAACGCATTGCGAAAATTCTCGTTGAAGAAGGATATATCAACGGTTTTGCAACAACTGCCGATGGCGTAAAGAAAACCTTGACCATCGACTTAAAATACGGAAAGAACGGAGAACGTGTTATCTCCGGTTTGAAACGCATCTCCAAGCCTGGTTTCCGTGTATACGCAAAAGCAGATAATCTGCCTCGCGTACTCAACGGTTTAGGAACGGCTTTGATCTCCACTTCGCGTGGGGTGATGACAGACCGTGATGCAAAAAAAGCCAACGTAGGCGGCGAAGTCATTGCCTACATTTGGTAGGATTCCCCAAGGGATCTGCCATTCTCTACTCATCTTGGATCTTAAGGTGTGCAGCTTTAAGATCTAAAAGAGTAGTCTAGCAGGAGGAAATTACTGAAATGTCACGTATCGGGAATAAACTGATTACCGTTCCTGCTGGTGTTACGGTTGACGTAGCTCCAGGGAATGAGGTGACTGTCAAGGGGCCTAAAGGGACTCTGACAAGAAAATTTTCTGACATTCTCACTATTGAGAATGATGGAACAACAGTCACTGTAAAACGCCCCAATGACGCAAAAACAACCAAACAGCTNCACGGGACTACCCGTGCTTTGTTGCACAATATGGTTGTTGGGGTATCCGAAGGATTCCAAAAAGATCTTGAACTCGTAGGTATTGGTTTCCGTACAGCTGTGAAGGGAAAGAAATTAACGATGAACGTTGGTTACTCTCATCCAGTGGAAATCGATATCGTGGATGGTTTAGATGTTACTTGCCCAAGTGCTACNGCCATCACGGTAAAAGGCATTGATNAACAGTTGGTTGGCGNATTCGCTGCTAACGTTCGTGCTGTTCNTAAACCTGAACCTTACAAAGGAAAAGGTATTCGCTATAAAGGCGAACAAATCCGTCGTAAGGAAGGTAAGACAGCTGGTAAGAAATAGTGGGAAAGGAGATAGACCATGATTAAGAAACAGTCCAGAAATCAGGCACGACAAAAACGTCATCGCCGTCTTCGTCAAAGCCTTAGCGGTACTCCTGAATGCCCACGTTTAAACGTATTCAGAAGCAACGCTAATATCCAAGCGCAAATCATTGATGATGTGCATGGCCACACGCTTGTATCCGCTTCTTCCGAAGCCCTCAAGTTGGAAAACGGAGGTAACCTCGAAGCAGCGAAAAAAGTTGGTGCTGAANTTNNAAAAAAAGCGCTTGAAAAGAATATTAAACACGTTGTGTTTGACCGCGGTGGGTATCTCTATACCGGTCGTGTGCAAGCATTAGCTGATGCCGCTCGTGAAGGCGGCCTGGAGTTTTAGGAGGTCGCCATGGCAAACGATAGAAGACAAAGAAGAGAACCTAAAGAGTTTGACGAACAGGTAATCTCCATCAACCGCATCACCAAAGTTGTAAAAGGTGGACGTCGTATGCGTTTCGCTGCTTTGGTAGTTGTTGGAGATAAAAAAGGCCGCGTAGGTGTTGGTACGGGTAAAGCGAAGGAAGTTCCTGAAGCCATCCGTAAGGCATCTGAAGCTGCTAAGAAAAATATGTTTACTGTACCCATCGTTGGTACAACTATTCCTCATGATGTTGTTGGTACCTTCGGTGCCGGCAAAGTGTTCATGAAACCAGCCTCTGAGGGTACTGGTGTAATCGCTGGTGGTGCAAGCCGTGCTGTATTGGAACTCGCTGGTATCACTGATGTATTGACCAAAAACCTCGGTAGCCGTACAAAAATCAATACCGTGCGTGCAACAGTGGAAGGTCTCAAATCCTTGAGAACGCTTGACCAAGTTGCTGAACTTCGCGGTAAGAAACCCGAAGAAATCCGCGGGTAGTAAGGAGGAAACGCAATGAAATTACATGAACTTTCCCAGTCCGTCTCCCGCAAATCNAAAAAACGCGTAGGACGCGGACCTGGATCTGGTCTTGGAAAAACTTCNGGACGTGGTCAAAAAGGTCAAAAAGCCCGTTCCGGCGGNGGTGTTCGTCTTGGTTTNGAAGGTGGTCAAACCACTTTAGCAAGACGTTTACCAAAGCGTGGATTCACTAACTTCAANCGTAAAGAGTANGCNNTCATCAANGTTGGNGACTTGAACCGTTTTGAAGATGGAACCACNGTTACACCTGAGCTTCTCAAAGCTCAAGGCATNTTGAAGAAACAGCTCNCTGGTGTNAAGGTCCTTGGCGAAGGAACCCTTGAGAAGAAACTCCACGTAGTGGCAGCTAAATTCTCTAAATCAGCTGAAGAAGCTATCGTCAAAGCAGGCGGAACCTTCGAGGTTCGNTAAGAATGAAAAGCATCAAGGCAATGTGGACGAACAAGGACATTCGCAATCGAATCTTGTTCACTCTCTTTGCCTTTCTTGTTTATCGTCTGGGATGNGCCATTACCGTTCCAGATGTAAACACCCAGGGGCTTGTAGGAAGCCTAGACAACAACAGCTTGTTNGCGATGATGAGCCTGCTTGGAGGCGGTGGGTTGGAGCAATTCTCCGTGTTTGCTCTCGGAGTTTCCCCGTATATCACGGCTTCCATCATCATCCAGCTTCTGAGCATGGATGTCATTCCATCTCTNACGGAGCTGTCGAAGTCAGGTGCAAATGGACGACGAAAGCTTGACCAATATACGCGCTATTTAGCCGTNATCTTTGGTATCGTGCAATCGATCTCCTTGACCTACAGTTTCAACCATATGTATAGCGGCTTATTNATTGGTGGTCTTTCTACNGCGAAGCTGCTCTACATCTCTATGATCTTTACTGCAGGTTCGATGTTCTTGGTTTGGATTGGTGATCAGATTTCNGCAAAGGGAATTGGTAATGGTGTATCCATGATCATCATGGCCGGTATCGTCGGNCGAATGCCTCAACANTTTTCNGCGGCTTGGGAGAGCCTAATNGGNAGCTCCTTGCCNGGTGGNGGTTGGATATTTGCTGGATACATTTTGGTNTACTTGTTAATCATCGTCTTTGTTACGTTGATCAACACNGCNGAACTTCGTATTCCTATTCAATACACTTCGAGTTCGATGTCCTTAGCNCGTAATTCGAAGATGAATTACTTGCCTTTAAAGATCAACTCCGCTTCCGTTATTCCAGTCATCTTNGCTTCCTCTTTAATGATGGCTCCTATTCAAATCGCTTCCTTNTTTGCNAATGGNGCNTCTTGGTATGTNACCATGCAAAACTGGTTGGGATTNAAGACTTGGTATTCGGTACTTGTTTATGTCATCTTGATCTTGTTATTCACATTCTTNTATGCGGAAATGCAAATCAATCCTGAACAAGTNGCNGATAANCTTGGAAAATCTGGNGCCTACATTCCAAGTGTNCGTCCTGGTAAACAAACGGAAACGTATATTAATAAGGCTCTCTCCCGNATTACAGTTCTTGGAGCNNTTGCCTTAGCAGCTATTGCGGTATTNCCTCATTTAATGCCTCTTATTTGGCCNGANATGCCACAATCGATGGCTCTTGGAGGAACTGGTATGATTATCGTTGTCGGTGTTGCGATCGAAACGGTACGTCAAGTGCAAGGTTTGATTACGCAAAAAGCTTATAAAAAATATTACGATTTTGACTAATCGTTTATCGTCCTGTATTCGCCTANGCGAGACAGGGCTTTTTTTTTGNAATAGGTAGGNTACAATNAAAGANACNTANNAGNANGGAAAATAAAATGAAATTAGCTACGATTGGCAGTGGAGCGATTGTCGATTTGATGTACAAATCCATCGAAGGNATTGATGGAATCGANCCAGTAGCCGTTTATTCNCGCACCATGGATAAAGCTGAAGCCTTTGCCCAAAAGCACAATGTGAAAAAAGCGTTTGACGATTTGGATACNATGTTAGCCGATGATGAAATCGATACCGTTTATATNGCNTCNCCAAANTCTTTGCACTTTCCTCAAGCCAAAAAAGCCCTTGAGGCCAAAAAGAATGTTATCTTGGAAAAACCTTTCACTCCAACCCAAGAAGAAGCCCAAGAATTGTTTGATCTGGCCGAAAAAAATGGCGTTATGATCTTTGAAGCGATCACCAATATCCATACTCCAAACTATGGTTTACTGCGGGACAACCTAGATAAGGTGGGAAAAGTACGGGATGTCATCCTGAATTATTCACAATATTCGAGTCGTTATCCTCAATATATGGACGGAAAAGTCGCTAATGTGTTTAATCCCGAAATGAATGGCGGCGCTTTGGTGGATATCAATATTTATAATATCCATCTTGCTACGGCTCTTTTTGGAAAACCCACAAGCATTCAATACTTCCCTGTAATGGGTTGGAATGGTATAGATACTTCGGGAATATTGGTTATGGAATATCCGGATAAAGTAATCACTTGCATTGGAGCTAAAGATAGTTCGAGTGAACCTCTAGGCCTCATTCAAGGGGACTTGGGTACGATGCAAATCACTGGTGGGAGTACGGGACGAGTAACGAATGTTGATTTCTTACCTCCCCGCAAAGAAGATCAAGTTATTGAGCCTGAGCGAATTTCTATCGATCAAGGTTTGCATATGACCTACGAGTTTATTGATTTCCTTACCGCTTTAAATGAAAACGACCAAGATCTCTATAACAAATGCAAGAAGCAAACCCTACTTGTGGCCGATATTTTAGATGAGGCCAAAGCTCAACGGGATAAAAAGTTTAGAGATCGCTCCTAAAAAAGGTCTTTCTTTTTCTTTTAAACGAGTAGAGAGGCTTGTCCTTTTTTTCTTTTCAAGACCGATTTTCGGTCTTTTTTTTCAGATTAATGGCTTACAATGGCAAGAGAGTAGCAGAAGAAAGAGGAGCAATAGTGATGGATATCAAATCTTTGATCCAACCCAATCGCTTAGCCATGTTTTTGCGGCCGATTTTGGAAACCCCTAGTGTGGTAGGATATTATCCTCAAATTGATGGATATTTGGAAAAAGTCATGGACGCTCTTGGCTATGAAGTGGAATACGACAATCGTCATACCGCCTATATCAAAGTGAAGGGCGAAGATGAGTCCAAAACGGTTTGTCTTGGGGCCCACTTAGACACCATTGGACTCATTGTCCGTTCGATTAATGAAGATGGAACTTTAGATGTTCGCAATCTCGGTGGCGTAAATTTTCATTCACTCGAAGGAGAAAATGTCTTTATTCATACGCGTGAAGCGGGAACCTATACAGGGACAGTGATTTCAAAATCGCATTCGGTTCATGTCTTTGACGATGCCAAAGACCGCCCCCGAGACTTTTCGACGATGGCTATTTTGATTGATGAAGATGTTAGTTCTAAGGAAGACGTTTTAGCACTTGGTATCCAACCTGGGGATTTGATTAGCGTAGATCCTCGTTTTGTCTTAACTGAAAGTGGCTTTATCAAAAGCCGTCATATCGATGATAAAGCGTGTGTGGCTTGTTTATTTGAAGTCCTCAGCGTTTTAGCCGAAAACAATCTGAAACCTGCTTATAATACATGGTTTGCGTTTCCTATTTATGAGGAAATCGGTTTAGGGGGCAGCTATGTTCCAAGTGAAGTTTCAGAATATTTGGCTTTAGATATTGGTTTAGTAGGCGGTGCGCAAAGTGGTTCTGAAAAGAAGGTAACCATTTCCGCAGGCGATCGCATTGCCCCTTATGATTGGAATTTGACCACAGAAATCATGCGTTTAGCTCGTAAACATGGAATCGATTATGTGATGGACGTTTACTATCGTTATGCTTCGGATGCGACAGGCGCTTTTGAAGCGGGGCAAAATTTGACCCATGCTTCCATTGGAATGGGATGTATGAGTTCCCATGGATATGAACGCACCCATATGGCTGGAATTTACAATACAGCTGCTCTTGCTTTAGCTTATGTCTTGGATCGTAACGAAAGAAAATCCATATGATTAAACAAAATTTACATACCCATTCTTTATATGATGATGGACGAGATGCCATTGCAGATATGGTCTTTACCGCCAAAGACAAGGGATTTACCATCCTTGGTTTTTCTGGTCATGCCCACAATCCTGTGGATATGGGAAGCATGACTTTGGAAAATACCAAGCTTTATAAAGAGCAAGTACAAGCCTTTAAGGACAATCCACCAGAAGGAATGGAAATATTTTTAGGCATTGAAGAAGATAGCCTTACTCCCATAAATCCCGAAGAATACGATTATGTGATCGGGAGTGTTCATTATTTGGACAAGGATGGAGTTCTTTATCCGATCGATTACTCCAAAGAGGAATTTGAACGCATGCTTCAGGAAGGCTGGAATGGTGATATATATGCTTTAAGCCAAGCTTATTATGAAGCAATAGCTCAACAAGCCACAAATCCACGGATCGATATCGTTGGTCATCTTGATCTCATCGCAAAATACAATGAAGAGGAAGAATATTTCGATTTTGATGACCCCATCATGATCGATCAAGCGAAACAAGCTATTGAAAAATTGGTAGCCGCGGGAAAGCTATTTGAAATGAACACAGGAGCCATCGGACGAGGATATCGCAAAACTCCTTATCCTTCCATTCCTTTATTACAAGCTATTCAAGAAGCAGGAGGGGGGCTTTTGATCAATACCGATTGCCATAATCGCGAAGATTTAGATATCGGTATGGATGAGTGCTTGCGTCTTGCTCAAGAAGCAGGATTTACTCATCTCTATGCCTTAACGAAACAAGGCTTTGTCAAAACTCCAATTAAAGAGTTTGAATCCTAAGGCTTAAAAAGGAATAAGTCTGAGCTATCCAAATTCAGAATAGATCAGACTTTTTCTTTTTTGACCTAGAAAGGTTTACTCGGCTTTCCTAAACGCCCATAAAGCCCATCTTTACTTGTCTAGATCTAAAATCATGAAAGAATTTAAGCCATAAATAAAGTTAAAAATCTTTGACTCAAAAAGGAAAAGAGAGTATATTAACCAAGCTGTCTTTTGAAAGAGAAAGTAGAATTGTGAATTATTTAAAAATATTCACAAAAAGTGCTTGCGCGAATCATTTCCGCATGGTACTATATCTAAGCGTTAAGGGAACACGCTTCCCAAAAACGTCTAACAGCCTTTATCTAAGTCATTTATCAATATTTGTGATGAAATAAATTTTCTTCACAATAACACTTGACTTCGATAATCCCCGCTGTTATGCTATGTAAGCTTTGTGAAGGAATCAATCCCCTTCACATTATCGCTCTTTGAAAATTCAATTACAGACAATCGAATTCAAC
>JAAVAY010000079.1 GCA_014803815.1 Allobaculum sp.
CCGTGGGGCACACGGAGCTAGCTCGCTTATGCTGTAGTCAGTGGACTACTCGAACGAGAACCGACTGTTCGCAACCATGCGAAAGGAAGCCTCCGCCTCTTTAGGCGAGGGAGGATGTCACAACCATATCTTTCATTATGTTTTATGAAGAGATAGTACTATTTCTTAAAGAATCGCATCTAGAAAGGAAAGATTCGCTCAAGAGTTAGCGAATCTACTGAAGAAACAATGAGTTATAAAATCCCACGAGGAACCCAAGATATTTATGGAGAAGAAGGCTATCGCTGGCAACAGCTCGAAAAGCTTTTGCGCCAATTTTGTCTTCTGTATAATTTTGATGAAATTCGTACACCTATTTTTGAACATACGAATGTATTTAAACGAGAAAATGATTCGAGCGATATGGTAAACAAGGAGATGTATACATTTACTCCCGCGAATTCTCATACCTCTTTAACCTTGAGGCCTGAAGGAACCGCTGGGGTGGTGCGCTCTTATGTGGAAAACAAAATGTTTTCTTCACCCGATTTACCTGTCAAATTGTTTTACATGGGGCCAATGCATCGCCATGAGCGCCCTCAAAAAGGCCGTTTACGTATTTTTAACCAATTTGGAGTAGAATCCCTTGGTTTAAAAAGTCCCTATGCTGACGTAGAAGTGATGGTCATGGCGTATTCCATCTTAAAATCCTTAGGACTTGAAAACATCACTATTTTATTAAATACCTTAGGCGATGATGCCTCACGAGCTGCCTATCGTGAAGCGCTCAAACAATACTTTGCGCCGTATATCGATGGTCTTTGTAGCGATTGTAAAAGACGATATGAGCAAAATCCCTTGCGTATTCTCGATTGTAAAGTTGATCACAATCAGCCTTGCATGAGAGAGGCTCCTAATATGCAGGAGTATTTAAACGAAGAATCCAAAGAATACTTCCAAACCGTAACGCACCTTTTGGACGAAATGGGAATTCCCTATCGCATTGATCCAAACTTAGTGCGGGGCTTAGATTATTACACCCATACTGTGTTTGAAATGGTTTCTGAGGATGAAAATATGGGGGCTCAATCTACACTGCTTGCGGGTGGGCGCTATGACAATTTGATTCCCTTCTTTGGAGGCCCTGCGCAATCGGGTATCGGTTGGGCTCTAGGCGAAGAGCGCTTGCTGCTTGCTTTAGAAGCTGAAGGCATTGATCTAGGGGGAAAACCCGATTTGGATGCCTATGTGATGGTGCTCAATCCTGAAACACGAGATTATGCTTTCCAAGTGTTGACAACTTTGCGTGCTAATGGCTTTCGCAGTGAAATGGACTTCATGCAAAAATCATTCAAGGGTCAATTCAAAGCGGCCGATCGCGCCAAAGCGCGGGTGACTGTACTCATTGGAGAAGATGAGATGCAAAATAACACCGTCACCATCAAAAATAAAGCAGCTAAAAGTCAAGAGTCTGTGGCTCTTGAGAAACTCGTTGAGTTTTTAGACCATACCTTTGACCAAATAGATGGCCATGATCACTAGTTTGCTCTATTTTTCTTGATTCTCAAAAAAAAGACCTGTATCCCGTTTTCTCCCTAATTGTTAGGGATCTCTTTTAGAAAGGAGAAATTTATTTTCCAATCGTAGGGAAAATGAATTTAAATTATGAACAGAAGTCATCATAATGGTACTTTACGCCTCGCTCATGAAGGCCAAGAAGTCGAACTTCTCGGTTGGGTGGCGAAAAAGCGCAACTTTGGCGCAATGAACTTTATAGACCTTCGCGATCGCTCTGGTTTAGTCCAACTCGTCTTTGATGAATCCTTTAATGAACGCTTAAAAGATGTTCGTCAAGAATATGTTTTGTCTATCAAAGGAGTCGTCAAAGAACGACAGGACAAAAATCCACAATTGCCTACTGGGGATATCGAAATCATCGTCTCAGATGTTCAAATCGTGAATCCAGCCAAAGTTACCCCCTTGATCATCGCCGATGAAACGGATGCTTTAGAAGATACACGGATGAAATATCGCTATCTCGACTTGCGTCGTCCCATCATGCAAGAGCGTCTTCTCATGCGCGCTGCAATTGTACGCAGTTTGCGCGATTTCTTAGATCATCACGATTTTGTGGAAATCGAAACGCCTGTATTGGGTCGGTCTACTCCTGAAGGCGCGCGGGATTTCTTAGTTCCTTCTCGCGTTCATCCAGGAACCTTTTACGCCCTTCCTCAATCACCCCAACTCTATAAGCAATTGTTGATGATTGCAGGTTTTGAGCGTTACTATCAATTCGCGCGGTGCTTCCGAGATGAAGATTTAAGAGCCGATCGCCAAACGGACTTTACGCAGCTCGACATTGAAACCTCCTTTTTGGATGAAAGTCAAATTTTGTCCTTAATGGAAGATATGCTTTCGAAGATGATGAAAGAGGTAAAAAGCATCGAAATTCCTACTCCTTTCTTACGTATGACATGGACGGATGCTATGAACACATATGGATCCGACAAGCCTGATAATCGCTTTGGCATGGAACTTCAAGATTTCACTGAAATCTTTAAAGACAGTGAATTTGTGCCTTTCCGAAACGCTCTAGATCATGGAGGGGTGATTAAGGGCATTGTAGTCGATGACTTTGCACCTTCTAATAAAGAGATTAAAAAACTGACTGCCGATGCGCGTAAAAACGGTTCGAGTGGTTTAGTGGTTTTAAAATACAAAGATCAAGCATTTAGCGGCTCGGCCGTCAAATCGTTGAGTGAGCAAGAACTCGAGGCTTTAAAAGAAAAAACAAATCTTCAAGACGGTTCCAGTATTTTAATCGTGAGCGATCCATGGTTAAAAGCNTGCAATGCTTTAGGTGCTCTTCGCAATGATATTGCNGCCCAAAAGGGANTAAAAAAGAANGACGAATTTTCATTCTTATGGGTTGTNGATTTCCCTATGTTTGAGTGGAGTGAAACCGAAAACCGTTGGGTAAGCCAACACCATCCCTTTACCATGCCCAAACGNGAAGACATTCCTCTATTGGATACCAATCCAGGAGAGGTGAAAACCAANGCTTATGACTGCGTTTTAAATGGGTATGAACTAGGGGGAGGATCGTTGCGTATTTATGAACAAGACCTTCAAGATAAAATTTTTGAAGTGCTTGGATTTACCCCCGAACAGACCCAACAAAAATTTGGTTTCTTCATTGATGCTTTCCAATATGGAACGCCTCCTCATGGTGGTTTAGCTTTTGGCTTAGATCGTATTGCGATGATCTTAAGCGGCTCCGATTCCATTCGAGATGTCATTGCTTTCCCNAAAAANGCCTCCGCTCGTGATCCNATGTCCGATGCGCCAAANGTGGTTGATGATGTCCAACTCGATGAATTGGATTTAGCCATTTGTACNAAACCCGAAGAGCGNGCTGTATTAACTTCTCTACAAAAGGGAATGGTTCCCATTACGCTTTCCGATGGCTCGACTCTTGAAGTCAGTCTCGATGAAATTCGCACTTGGAAAGAAAATCAATAAATCTTTTTAGCCTTAGTGAGCCTCTCATTAAGGCTTTTTTGATGAAAAAAAAGCTCGTTTCGAAGCGCGAAACAAGCTTTTCTTAAGGCCAAAGTCGAAAGGTTTCTATTGACCATAGTAATTTTTCATAAATTCATCTTTATATTCTTCAAAGCGACCATCCAAGATCGCTTGACGAATTTCTTCGGTAAGACGAATGGTAAAGCGCAAGTTATGGATACTCGCTAAATTAAAGTATTGNGCCCGCTTTTCGCGGTCTTGGCTTTTCAATAAATCGCGCAATTCTCCACGAGTCCANCCCGCTTGACAGACAGGACAATCACAGTCTTCATCAAGTANCTCTTGGCTACCCNCAAATTTTTCAATGTTGATGTGACCATATTTGGTGTAAATGCGGCCATGTCTTGCTTCACGAGTAGGAGCGACACAATCAAAAGTATCCGCTCCACATTCNGTTCCAATTAAAATGTCATCGGGACGGGACAATCCCAATAAATGGCGAGGCTTTCCCTCTGGCAACTCTTCATTGCACCACGTCAAAATATTGCCNAGATCNCTCTTTAAAAAGGCACCNCCTANCCCATANCCATCGAAATCCATGGCNCCAAGCTTTTGAGCGGTCGAACGCCGTAAATCTTCCCAACGTCCTCCTTGCAACACNCCATAAAGCGATTGGCGATACCCCAAATCATCGCGATGCAACTTGTGTTCGTCCAAAGACATTTGCGCCCATCGTTCGGTACGNTCTAAAGCTTCCTTGTTNTACTCGTAGCTATCCCCAAGAGAAGTCAGTTCATCAAAAGCCATGTGGATATCGGCCCCAATTCGACATTGAATATCCATGGATTCAATCGGCCCAATAAAATCGTCTTGGTCAGTAAACGGATCATGAAAATCAATGCCCTCTTCGCGNACAATGGCTAGNCGTTCCTTTTTGGGNGCGTTGATGACTTCTTCGGCGCGCTCCATCGAGACCACCTTACCAATTCCGCTTCCCAAAGACATCACTTGAAAGCCTCCCGAATCCGTCACAGTTGGTCCATTCCAACCTGACCACTTGGCTAAACCACCAGCTTGCGCGATCTCGGGGGAGATATTGCGCAAATGATAGCCATTGGAAAGCATCGCTTGTGCTTGAATAGCTTCTAAGTCTTCCATGGAGACAAAACGAACTTCACCATGAGTTCCTACACATAAAAAAGCGGGCGTTTTAATATCGCCATGAGGAGTATGGATGACCCCTGCTCGTCCTAGTTTGCCTGGAATGCGAGCTTCTATATCAAAGGAAAGGCCTTTTAANGGCTTATTTTGATTTTCTTGAGAGAAAGAAGATTCTGAAACGTCTAGAGAATCTTCTTTTATTTGATCTGTANTATTCATACAATTAGGATCTNTTCCTTCAAAAGCAAAAGAATCCTAATCCTCCTTTCTATATCCTTTATTTCTTATTTCTCCTTCAATATGAAATTATTTATTCCTATAATTATTTTTCAAAGAAGTTAAATCCACAAAAGTAGAAAAGTAAGGAAAATTTCTACTTTATGGAAATTTACCTTAATTTAGGTACAATTTTTTATTCTATCAATATTCAATGAAATTAGATACAATAAAAAATTTATTAAATACTGATTTCTACGTAAATTTTGTGGGTGAGGTTAGTTTTAATCCTGAAAAGATTCCTAGTACAATTTATCATTTTATTCCTTATACTTTCTTAACGAAATGTCCTAAAATAAAAACTTTTAGTTTGCCTTTTAACAGTATGCAGGATCCCCCACTTCTAAAGTGGGGGATGAATTCCGTCGTAC
>JAAVAY010000080.1 GCA_014803815.1 Allobaculum sp.
CGTTGGAAAAAAAAGTTGGGAATGGAATCATCGGAATCGGATTCCGAAACGGAGGTCGAAACCCCATTTGGTCTGGATGTGCTACTCGTTTTGGCGGCTTGACGGGCTTCGGAAACTTGTTTTTTCGGTGCGGAGGACTTATTGGATTTCTTGTTGGAAGAAGGTTGCACGGTATCATCAAATCCCGTAGCGATCACCGTGACGATGATGGCATCGCCGAGTTGTTCGTTGATCGCAATTCCAAAGATGGTATCCACATCGCCCCCTGCGGCATCTTGAATGACGGCCACCGCATTTTGGGCATCGTATAAGGAGACTTTATCGCCACCGGTGATGTTGATGATGGCACTTTTTGCTCCCGAAATGCTGGATTCAAGCAAAGGAGATTGAATGGCCCGCTCAGCAGCGGCAATGGCTTTGTCTTCNCCATCGGCCATACCNATNCCNATCATNGCGCGNCCTTGATTTTGCATNACGGAGCGAACGTCNGCAAAGTCAAGGTTGACCAAAGCTTCCACNGANATCAAATCGGATATGGTTTGCACACCTTGACGCAAGACGTTATCNGCNGCTTGAAANGCTTCTTCAATGGGTTTGCGCCCGATGACTTCGAGCAAGTTGTCGTTGGAGACAATGATGAGGGAATCGACATATTTTTTGAGTTCTTCAATGCCATCATCGGCATTTTTGGAACGGCGTTTGCCTTCAAAAGCGAAAGGACGCGTCACGACCGCAATGGTCAAAGCGCCTTCTTCTTTGGCCAATTTAGCCACTAGAGGCGCGGCGCCTGTTCCTGTGCCGCCGCCCATACCAGCTGTGACAAACACCATATCGGCTCCTTTGATGGCTTCGCGGATATCGGCTTCGCTTTCCTCGGCGGCTTTTCGTCCCACATCGGGATTTCCTCCTGCGCCTAAGCCTTTGGTGGCATCACTTCCCAAAACAATTTTGTTGTCCGCGGGAGAGCTTTTTAATACTTGCACATCGGTGTTGGCGACATAACATTCGATGCCTTGTACATCGTCTGAAATCATGCGATTGACTGCATTTGAGCCACCGCCCCCGACTCCGATTACGCGGATATCCGCATTTTTATTTAGTTCTGACATACTCATATAGGCTTCTCCTTTTGGCTTTTACTCTTTATTTGTGTTAGACAACATGGCTTTGCGCAGTTTTTTAGTAAAGCCGCCTTCCTGCTCCTTGCCATATCGCGTAATGGATTCGATGCTTTCTTCGAGTTCGTTGTTGTTGACAGAGGTCACTTCTCGGTTGCTGACTTGGTTGATGTCTTCCCAAGCATACATCATACCTAAAGGGACCACATAGGCGCCATGGCGTGCGCCGATGGTGGTGACGTGATAAAGCGAAGCCGGAGCATTGAATGCATTAACAAATTGCCGTAAAGCGGGGATACCCGTTCCTTGGCCCGTGATCAAATACCGGGCGGGGGTGGATTCTAAAATGGGCATGCATCCAGCGTTGATGTCCCCAATCCAACTGCGGATTTTGGGAAGAACGGCTTCGGCGAGTTGTTTCTTGGTGATTTCGACGCGTTGATCTTCTTGTTGTTCAATGTAGAGGACGACATCGCTGGCATCGACTTCTCTTGAATCAAACAAGTTTTCCAAAAGACGCCATGCGGCTGCATCAGACAAAGAGTATTCTTCCTTCAAGCTTTGAATGAACGAAGAGTATCCTTTGCTAAGAACCGTGGTGAAGGCCATTTTGTTCTGGTTTAAAAAGGCAAGCGTGGTGTGATCGGCTTCCAAATCGATGAGGATCACGGGTCGATCTTTGGATTGCAACAAAGCCCCCGTTTCCTTGGCAGCCCCATAAATATCCAAGACGAGATCGAGGATTTGTAAACCAGCTTTTTCGACAATTGCAGCATAGGCATAGACGGTTTCTTTATCGGCATACAAGAGATCAATTTCCATGTCAAAGACTTCTGTGTCCATGCCCAGGGGAATTTTTTCTTGTCGAATTCCATCTATGAAATAATCAATTTTATTGACGTTGACAAGTTCTTCTTTTTCAAAGCGTTGGGCCATCATAGCGCTTTTGAGTCCTTGTTGAACATGAAAGCGCCGGACGGTGTGCGTGCCATCTTCGATTTCGATTTGGACGCGGTTGTTCACCGGATGAACTTTCTTAGCGGGAATAGCCAAAAGCACTCGCTCAATGTGGTAGCCAAGAGCAGTCTGAGCTTGTTGCACAGCTTGTTCGATGGCTTGAATTACGGCTTTTTCATCCGTAATCTTTCCCTCCCGAATGCCATTGTGTTCGGCGCGTTCCACCCGGAGGACGTTGCTTCGATCGTTGAAAATTTCTGCGACGACTAAGCGGACTTCATGATCCGCAATTTCAAGAGCCGCATAGACATTCTTTTTGGCCATCGAACTCCTCCCTACGAATTTTAACTTATGAATCAAACTTAATTATAGCCTAAATGTTCAGTGAATTGAGATAGTTGCGCTTTGACAACCCGCTTTGGTCAAAAATAAAAGCGATTCTTAATCGTGTACTAGGCTTAAAGGGAAAAAGCCCATACTTTCTAAGATTATTTAGAATAGGAAAAGAGGTCAACATCATTTGGCTGACCCCTTCTCTTTTTATCTCTAAAGTTATCTATATCCAAAGCCATGTTAAGCCTCAAAGAACGATTTTCTTTGGCCTTTTAGGTGGTGTATTCACGATATACCACTACCGCACTATCCAAATCGGTGATGACGCCATCCACTCCCCAAGAGAAATAGCGATGCACATCCTCTAGGTTGTCCACGGTCCAAACCCATACTTCTTTATTCGATTCATGAATGGTGCTGATCAAATCCCAAGATAAAATGTTTTGGTCAATCGCAATGGAATCAAGCCAACTGGCCTCGATCATTTGAGCAAGTTTCGTGGAGTCACTGATAAGGGCTTGGACAAACATATTGGGCAATTGGGTGTGGATGTTTTCAATAAGAGGAATGTTAAAGGATTGAGCTTGAATGTTTTGGGACAGCTTTGGATAGCCAGCCACCACATCCAAAAATGGTTTGGGATCTGTGCTGTTATCCTTTAATTCCACAAGGTAGATCATCTGGTCGCGATAGCGATCAAAAACTTCCGAAAGGCGATGGAGCTTTTCGCCATTTTTCATCAAGATGCCATCTAGTTCAGCGCTTGTATGTTCGGAAATATTCCAAGTCGAAGCGGAAATGGGCGCTAAGTTGTCATCGTGGCTGACGTATAAAATGCCATCTAAACTGCTGCGTACATCGATTTCGATTTGAGGGCAGCCTGAAAGCAAGGCCAAATCGTAGGATTCAAAGCTGTTGCCGATGATGGAATCCTCCACAAAGCCGCGATGGGCAAAGACAGGAATGCGCGTGAGTTGCTTGCTAGATGTATTGAGTTCACGCCCTTTGGCTTGGGCGGTAATTTCTTCAATGGTGTATTGCGCGGGATCAAGAGTATAGATGTACTCTTGAAAAAGTGGAATCAAAAAAAAGGCGACGAGTATGGCTAAAGTATTGCGAACACTTGCTTTCAAGCGGCGTCTTCGGCGTTTTTTACGCAACTTCTTCACACTTTTTTTCATCAAAGTNGCTGTTGGTGCGGNTTTTTTAGTCATANGACTCACTATTTTAGCCGCAAACGATCCAATCGCAACAGCTAATTTCTTCCTTTCTATAGTCAAAACTCCTTGAAAGAGCCAAGGGATTGAGCATTTTTATAATCCTTACAAAAATCGCTTAAAACACAAGCTCCTTTAGCTTTTTTTAGGAAAAAATATTCCTTGTCCCTTTCTTTTCCCTATTTTAGGCTTTCTATTTTGTTCGTCCTAAAACCTTCTTTTTCTTTGATCTTATCTTGAGATCGCTTTCTTTCTTGGGAATATCCAAGTAAAAAGTGGAAAACGACACTTGGCTTTCAAGATAGGAAGCAAGGAGAAGAAAAAAAGAGGAATTGTGGGAAAAAAGGGGATGAAAACGGGAATGGTGTCTTACGATTTCTGAGACTGATCCCAAAAGGCCTGAAAAGATCATGCTAAAATAAGACCATGACACAAACAAACAAATCGAAGGATCCTTCTGTTCCAGAAGTGACACCCATTGGGCAGCGTGATTTATTTGCGGATGATTGGGACAAAGACCTCAGTATATCAAAAAATAAAAAACGCCGACAAAAAAGTACTTCCCAAACGAGTTCAAAACGCCTTTCGAGTGTAGGCCAACCTGACCAAAAGCGAAATGTGTTATTGCCCTCCGTGCTTTTAAGCCTCGCTTTAGTGGCTAGTTCCTTTGGCGCTGTGTGGTTTTTATGTGGTCGCGAAAGTTCGGCTGGTAGTATGACTACAATAAAAACCTCCGCTTTGCAAGAGGCGGAACAAAAACAATACGAGGCCTATAAAGAATGGTTAGATGGCTTGAGCAAACCCGAATCGTGGGATGAAACAACATTCCAAGAGGTGAAAGAAGCCGCTTTACAAGCTTATGATCGCACTCAACTTGAGTTGGTAGAAAAAGCCTTGGATGGTGATGAAGAGGCAAGAAAGGCTTTAGAAAGCCAAAGCGAAGTCTCAAGTCAACCTGTCGTGGAGCAATTCAAAACGCTCTTTGAAGATCCAAATCAGTATCCCGTAGCCTTAGTCAAAGCGGCTTTTACCACGCAGGATAGTGGCTTGATCAAATTTTTGTTCGATTATCCCCATATCACGGTGGATCCCAATGTCACCATCGGCAACGTTGAAACCCTTCCCGACTTAAAAACCTTTGATCCCAACTGGGGATCGATGCCCTATGGCGATTCCATTTTCGCTCTCACCGGGGGGGCAGCTACCGCCATTTCTGATGTCTTTAGCTATGTGCGCAGCGATCCAAGCCTCACGCCGTATGTGGTTGGCGAATGGGCCAAGCAATACCAGTACGACTCTACTCCCATTCGCGAAACCGATGATTCGATCTTTGGTGGCGCGGCTTTAACTTGGGGTGTATCCATGAATCCAGTTCCCGTCTACAAAACCCAAATTGAGGATTATTTGGCTGGCAACTACCCGATGATCATTGCCACAGGCACTTTAGAATCTCCTACCTTTTATGTCCTCACGGGAATAGAAGAAAATGGCAACTGGACTGCGTATAATCCTTCTTTAACGCCTTCTCCTTTAAGCCTCAATCCCGATGAAATCGTGGATTCTCTCATTCGAGCCTACGCCTTCTGGTAGGCTCTTTTTTTGTAAAAAAAACCTCGCCCAATAGACGAGGTATGAGGTTTTTTAGGGCTTGCTTTCTTCTTGGAGAGTAGGACTCTCTTTGGAAGCATCGCTGGTT
Source organism: Allobaculum sp. (assembly GCA_014803815.1). The sequence goes on from JAAVAY010000080.1 coordinate 5,322, forward strand.
GAAGATTTGGGTTGGACACTTATATCACTCGCATTGGTCAAGTTGTCTTTGACATCCATCGTGGGAGTATCCGTATTCGGTATCGGGGTGTCATCCTCTAGAGGAGGTTGCGTATCATTTCCCTCTTCTCCATTGCCATTATCGGGGTCTTCGGACGGGATGGGGTCTTCATTATCGGGTAGGGAAGGACTCGCAGGGATAATGGTTGGCGTTGTCGGGATTGGCTCTTGGGCTGGCTCTTGACTATCGGAAAAAGAGGGCACTTTATCAGAGGTTCCTTTGGTTAAAGCATACACTTTATTGCCACAATCATCCGTGGACTCAATGTAGTAAAAGTAATTATTTGGACTGATTTTATTCCAAGCACTTCCCTCGTAATACAGTTGAGAAAAGCTGTAATACGCTTCACTTCCTTGCGGCAGACGCGAGACACTACAAGCGATGGGCCCTGTACTAGAAGAATCGGTAGGGTTTGAAGCGATTGGAGTCTCGTTTTCTAAAGAAGAGCTGGCTAAAGAAAGGCTATTGGTGGTGTCTTCTTTGGGAACGTATTCGTAATCGAATTGATCAGAGGCTTTGATCTGACGATTATTTCCCAGCACATTGATGGAGATTTCAAGCGTATTGGAGTTACCTGAGCCATCTTCCGCCACTAAGGTTACCGGATAAATTCCCACAGTATTCAAATCGTATTCACCCTCAACGTATAAAGTCACCTTATCTTTATCTTTGGTCTTATACACATCGGAAAAATCAAAATTCGTGGTTCCCAAAGGGATCGTGACCACAGCTGCAGGCGAGACAAACTCAGGCATCACCGTATCTTCCACTTCTAGAGTGATGGGATATTTCTCTCCTTTGTAATCAAGTGTCAAAGAATACGTGCCCAAGGCCAAATAGTCTTCGCCATAGCTTGTGACAATTTGTGAAAAATCATTGTAAGTATATTTATTCGGTTCCTTTTTTAAAGGGGAATCCACTTGAATATCCTCTAGAACTTCTTTAGAGGGAACATCCAATAAATAATCTGCAGGATTTAAAGAGACCGGATTACCAAGCTCGACGGTTTTTTGGGTAATGACTTTTAGCTCTTTGCCTGAAGCAATCGAACAGCCTACTAGAGCTTGGCTTAAGCCCATCATGGCCAAACCCACCATCATTTTATGAAACCGCATAGACTTTTCGGCCAAATAAGGGATGAATGACTGTCTTCTTCTTCAAAAACCATTGCCGAATCCTCCTTTCTTATGAAAAGGCAAGCTTAGCCCTAGATGTTGTTTATACGTCGAAATCTTTAAGGATAAAATATGCCGAATCACGCTTAATGCGCTCGCTTTTCTTTTCTCATGAATACCTTTACACTACCTTCTTTTGCACCACTTCGCAAGCTTTCAAAGCGTCTCAAAGTCAGGCGAAAGATTTGACCCTACTCCCAATTTGTCAAAAAATAAAGAAAAATATGGGAAAAAATAGAAACGCGTTACGCTTGATTGAGGCGGTTTAAACGATGCCTAGACACACTGTCCTTTCGCTGAAAAGCGATCTCACAGTTTATTATCCCTACATCCCCTAGAGAGGAGGAATCGGTACTTTAATGAATATCTATCTCGATCTCTTTTTAACCTTTTTTAAAATCGGCCTCTTTACCTTTGGCGGGGGCTTAGCGATGCTTCCAATGTTAGAAAAAGAAGTGGTCAACAACAAAAAGTGGGCGACGTATGACCAACTGATGGACTACTACGCCATTGGCCAATGCACCCCTGGTATCATTGCGGTCAATACAGCCACCTTTGTAGGCTACTCCCAAAAGAAAACCCCAGGAGCTATCGTGGCGACCGCTGGAGTGGTTACCCCTTCGGTGATCATCATCATTTTGATTGCCTCACTCATGACTTCCTTTGCGGATCAGCCCATCGTGCAACACGCTCTAGCCGGCATTCGCATCGCGGTTTGTGTCTTGATTGCCCAAGCGGTCATCAAGATGACAAAATCGGGAGTGCGCAATTGGTTTGGCCTCATTCTCTTTGTGGTGATCTTTATAGCAACCTATCTTGACTTTTTACCTGTAACCGTAGCGATCATCATCGGGGCAGTGGTCGCCATTGTATATTGTGAACTCATGCAAAAGAAAACCGGTCTCAATCCCGCCCTGGAGGCCAAGAAGAAAAACGAAAAAGCCTAGAAAGGGGGATTGGGTTTTCGCGTGAAAATCCTAAGACATGGACCTTAAGCTGTTGTTGATTTTATTTTGGGAATTTTTTAAAACGGGACTCTTTTCCGTTGGTGGAGGACTTGCTACCATTCCTTTCTTATATGAAATGATGAACAAGTACCATTGGTTTACCCAAAGTGATCTGTTAAACATGATCGCCATATCCGAGTCCACTCCAGGACCAGTTGGCATCAATATGGCCACCTATGTCGGTTATCACACCACAGGCAACCACATTTTAGGCGCGCTTACTACAACATTTGCCTTGGTTTTACCAAGTGTCATCATCATCTGCATTATTGCGCGCGTGTTAAAGACGTATCGGGAAAACAAATACGTGGAAGAAGCCTTCTTTGGTCTGCGCCCTGCGACTTGTGGGTTGATTTTAACCGCAGCCCTAGGGGTATTTTCCGGCCTCTTGTTTCCTAGTGGACACTTGATCTTTGATCAAGCCTTCTGGATCAATGTCGCTTTGATTGTGGTGGTTGGAGCTTTGGCTTGGTATTTTCGCAAGCTTCATCCCATTGCCTTAATCGTACTTTGCGCCGTAATGGGCATTGTACTACAACTCTAATTACCAAAAAAACCAACCGAAAATCGGTTGGTTTTTAATTTTTTGCGGTAGCGTTTTCAAGCGAAGCTTGTTGACAAAAGAATAACTCTTTGGCGGCCTCTAAAGGCATCGACAAGGTATGTAAATAGTCTGGGGCCACATTGGCGCCATGGAGCGAACCATCATCAAAGCGACAAAGGGCAAACACCAATTCGCCTTGATTGACTCCATAATACACAGTGCACTCATTGCTTGGAGAAGTGGCTTCCATTTGCGCTTGAATTTCCTGGATGAGATCACTAGCGGGGTAATACAGGGTGGGATATTGGTTGAGAGTACCTAAGATGATCGTCCAGACTTCAGGATCGGCTTCGTTTTGATCGATGATGGCTTGAATGGTGTTGGCATCCAAATCCGTTTGAGCGGCTAAATCTTGCACAGTAAATCCATTTTGTAAAAGCTTTTGGGCTAACCAAGATCCATTGGCATGTTCCATACAAACTCTCCTTCTTTCTAATCTTAGCACTTGAAGTATAACACTGCTATTACTTCGAGGCGGAGGATAGGCATCAAAACCTAAGTTAAATCTAAAAAAAGGACGCTTGGTTTCAAACGTCCTTTTAAGTTTAAGCGGCAATTAAATTGTCAGCGAGTTCATTCATCGCGGGCAAGTTGGTTTCTTTAAGCGTCGTCGTGATGGTCACGATCGGTTCAACATAGGTCAAGTTGGGGCAAGAAGACAAAATGTGTTTCATCGTCTTCGCTGCGCTTGGGGCCCACGAACCGTTTTGGATCATAGCAATCGTGCGGTTTTTGAAGCCTTTGTGGGTTAAAATCGTCAACATGCGTTCCATCGGAGCGAACACACCCGCATCATACGAGCAGGCGATCAAGACGATTTTAGGATACACAAAGCATTGCGCCACGGCTTCATGGACATCACAACGGGTTACATCCATCATGTGCACGGTTTGACCTTTGTCCTTGAGGATTTCAGCCATTTTGTCAGCTACGACATTGGTGTGACCATGAATGGAAGCCACTAAAACCAAAATTCCCTCTTTTTCGGGTTTGTAGCTGCTCCAAGTATCGTATAAGGCGATGTAGTGGCCTAAATCTTCGGTAAGAAGGGGGCCATGCAAGGGAGCAATTTTTTCAATATCCAAGGTGGCCGCTTTTTTGAGCAGAGCTTGGACTTGGTTTCCGTATTTGCCGACGATGTTGAGGTAGTAACGACGGGCCTCATCATCCCAGGGTTCATCGGCATCACGAGCTCCGAATTTTCCAAAGCCATCAGCGGAAAAGAGAATTTTATCCTTGTCATCATAAGTCACAATGACTTCTGGCCAATGCACCATGGGCGCAGCGACAAAGTGCAACCCACGGGAACCCAAATCAAGGGTATCGCCCTCTTTGACGCTCAGGCGTTTTTCCTCAGGAATAGGAGTCATTTCGAAGTTTGGCATCATACTCCAAGCCTTGGCGCTTGCCACCACAATGGCTTCGGGATGCACGGCTAAAATCGCATCGATGCTTCCCGAGTGATCGGGTTCTAAGTGTTGAATGATTAAGTAATCAAGAGGTTCGCCATCGAGTACTTCTTCCACGTTGGCTAACCATTCCTCTGTCTTGCGACGATCGACCGTATCCACTAAGACGTTCTTTCCATCTTTAATTAAATAGGAGTTGTAGGCTATACCATTAGGTACAACGTATTGGCTTTCAAACAAGTCAATGTCGCGATCATCACAACCAACTGAGAAGACTTTTTCGGATACTTTTTCCATATTGTCCATCCTTTCCAAACGCAAAAATTCACAGAACCTTACTAAAAAAATGATACGTAGGAGTTTGTTCCAGATCTAGTTTAATCCACTTTTTTTAGGGGATCTAGGAAATGGAACCGAAAAACACTCGAGTGGTTGATCGTTTTAAGACGATTGGGCTTTCTGACCTTTTTTGCGCATCAGCTTGACTTGGCGATGGACCTCGGGGGTCTGGCTTTTGACTTGTTGCTTTAAAGTTTCCAGTTCGTCATCCGAGAGTTCATCCAAGTGTTCGAGTTGGTACAACATCAAGCTCACCGATTCATTGCGCTGCTCGCGTACTTTTTCAAAAAGCCATGAAGCCCCTACTCCACAAATAAAGCCAATGGCTAAAATGCCATATATACCTAAAAACACGGTGATTAAGCGCGCTGGAAGGGTGGTCACGGTATAATCGCCCAGTCCAATCGTGGTAAAGACGATAAAGCCAAACCAGAAGGCATCGCCATACGTCGGTAAATCCACCGGATCAATCCAATGCAACACGACACAACACACCACATAGGCGATCAAAAAGGAGCGCAAGAAGGATCGGGTATGGGTTTGTTTTAAGATCAGCGAAAACAAAGTGAGGGATTTCATAGGCCATCTCCCCGATCCGCTCGAATGGCTTGAACCAGTTCATGGCGTTCTTCTTTCGACATCGCTTTCACACGAGAAAGGGGTTCTTTGTATTTCTCTAAAAGCTGTGCCCGTCGCCAACTCATATTTTGAAGATAGTAAGACCCGACAAGCCCAGGAATATAAGCCACGATGATCGCTCCATAAATCCCCAATAAAGTAGTTAAAAAGCGGGCTAAAGCGGTTGAAACGGTGTAATCGCCAAACCCAATACTTGTGGCGATCGCAAAGCCAAACCAAAGGGCATTGCCAAAGTGATGGGAGAACGCTTCGGGTTCAGCCCAATAGATTAAGACACAATCCACCACAAAAAAAAGACAAAACGATCCAAAGAGCTTATCGCCCCCTGTCATTTGAATCATCTCCCAATATTTACGTAAAGTTTCCACACATCTTCTCCTTTCCTCAAGGGGGATATCATGATTATTTTAGTCAACAGGGCTTTTTTCCCCTAGCCTTTTTCCGTTCCATCAAAAAAAGTCCACCAAAGTGGACTTCTTAAAATTTTAAAGAGAAGACAAAGAGGATGAAGACGTTGAGGAAGAGGAGGAGGAACTCGAAGAGCTAGAGGAAGTACTCGAATTTTCCTCAGGGGTTAAATTCACCAATTCGCCTTTGCTGGTCTCTTCAAGCGTTTCCATTACCCATTTCCCATTGTCAATGCGAAGAGTAATGGTGTACCCTACCGTGCCATCGGACATGTTTTGAAGTTCACCTGAAAGCGACTCCAAAAGTTCGGGAGCATAGGAGCTAAAGAGTTGGCGCTTAATGGCCTCTGGTCCTTGGAAAAGCGAAGAAGCAGCTCCAAAGAAATCTTTCGATAAGTAATCCCAAGCGGCTTTGGTTGCACTTTTGAGGATAAAGGATTCATCGATTTCACTCATCGCCACGCCAGTGGATTGGACTTGCACAATAATTTTGTCATCTTCAAAGTTGACCGATTGCACGATGGAGTTTTGGACGGTCTTTTCAAAGACGGTGGTCATCAAGTTAGCAGCGGCTTGTTCGCTTTCCTCTAAGTTGCCGTATTCTTGAAGCTCACTGAAAAGACTGGCATAAAAGCGGGTAAGGCTCGATTCATCTCCAAGCTCTACATTGCTCACCTGGCTTGCGGTTTGTTGAAAATCTGTGGTAATGCTTTTGACGGCGTTATTCACTTGAAAAAGTCCAAAGCATAAAAAGCCGACTAAGCACACCAAAATCACCAACAGCACCACAGTAAAGATGGATAAAAAAGAATGTTTACGTTTCATGTCCCCATTTTATAAGGCTTTTTTCGACCTCTAAGTTAAAAAGCCCTAAAACTCAAATTGATAAAAAAGGCAAAGAGAGCCAAAAAAAAGCGAACCCGTTAGGATTCGCTGAATGATCAAAATGGAGCAGGTGATGAGAATCGAACTCACGTAGTCAGCTTGGAAGGCTGAAGTTCTACCATTGAACTACACCTGCAGTGGTGGAGAGAGGCAGATTCGAACTGCCGAACCCGAAGG
>JAAVAY010000081.1 GCA_014803815.1 Allobaculum sp.
TTCTTTTTCTTAAGGAAAAGAATATCGAATCTCCCCTAATGGAACTAAGATTAAAATTTAAAACAGATATCATAAAGTAAATGAAGAGAAATAAATCTAACTAAACTTGAAAAAAATATTCTTAAAATCAAAAAAACTAGATATTAATCTATAACCCTGATCAAAAAATTTCTTGTTGTTAAAAATGTTCATTTAAGTATGGACATCTAAAGTTAAAAATAATATTATCAGCTTGTCAAAACGGATAACTTGGTAATAAAAATAAAAGCAAGAAAAGTGTGAAGAATTTTAGGAGAGAAAATGAATAAAGATCTCTATGATGTTTCTTTAGAGCCGTGGATTACAGTTGAAAATCTAGACGGAACTCTGTCTCAAGTTGGATTCCAGGAGTTACTTATTCAGGCTTCTAACTATCGAAGATTGGTTTCTGAAACTCCAGCTCAAGGAAGCGCTATTTTCCGACAGTGCTTAGCGATTGCTCACTTCTTAATAAGCCAATATGAACTTGATGGAACCAAGCAAGAGCTTGAAGAGGAAGATCTACAAGAAGCTTTAGATCGTTGGGCGGCTTATTGGAATGCAGGAAAAATTCCAGAAAACATTGTGATTCAATATTTCAATCAGAACCGATCTACCTTTAACTTGATTGATGAAAAAAGGCCATTTATGCAAGTGCCTATGGCTAAAAGAGGGACTTACTACAATGTCTCAAAAATGACAGAAGCAGAAAGTTCCAATAAATCTAGACTTTTTTCTATGCGGTCTGGTTCAGAAAAAGAAACTATTTCTTTAGCAGAAGGTGCAGCTTGGCTTTATGCTGCTATTGGATTTGATGATACGAGTGGAAAACCTTCAAAATTGGGAAAGAAACAAGCTGAAGAACATGGAACCAAAATTCCATCTCCAGGATGTGGTTGGTTAGGAAAGATTGGAGCTATTTATCCTCAGGGAAAAAATTTATTTGAAACGATCCTTCTTAATTTACCGCTGATTAATGAGCAAGAATTAGTTTGGCCTCCAGATCGATTTTGTTGGGATTCTCCACAAGAAAGGTGGAGGGAAAGGAATCACATTTCTAAACCAAAAAGTTTTTCTGAGCTTATGACCTTATATTCAAGATTTATCTTATTCGACTTAGATAGGGAAAATCAGCGTATAAAAGGGTATTGGCTTTTAGGAGGAGAATTCTTTGATAAGGAAAATTGCAACGAACCTTTTACTTTATGGAAACCAGTTAAAGTTAAAACTGGAGAAGTAGGGCAATTTACTCCTAAAAGGCATACCGAAACCCGTCAAGCTTGGCGAAACTTTAGCGAAATCGTAAATCCCGCCAGAGATCAATCCACTCGCCAGCCTGGAATCGTAGAGTGGATCAAATTGTTAGAAGAAGAGGGACTTTTACCTAATAACTATCCTATTCATTTTGAAATGCCGTTTGTTTCCTATGGAGATAAAGACTTTTTTATCACTAATACTTCGGCTCAAAGCTTAGAATTTTATCCCAGCTTGCTTATGGACTTAGGAGAAAGCTGGCGTAGAGAAGTGGAAAGTCAAATCGAGAAATTGGATAAATTGGCTTCTTATACAGGCTTTTTCTTTCAAAACCTCGCTAAGATTCAAGGCTGCTCTGGAGATATGTCGAAATCTTATTGGGTACAAGGATCCGAGAGGCTGTATGAGAAAGTCGATGAGCCCTTCCTAAAATGGATTGCTAGTCTCAATCCAAAAGAAGAAGGCACAAATGGCTTTTCCTTAAAAAAGAAAGAGTGGGAGAAAAAAGCTTACCAGATAGCTCGCCAGATCGTTGATGTCCAAATGAGGCGCTTAAGCACTAGAAAACTTGATGGACTTATTGGTCGGACTGTGCGAGATAAAGAAGAGGAAAGAACATTGTCGGTATTTGAAGTAGAAAGATCTTATCTTCGACAAGTAAATAAACTTTATTCCAACGTAGAAGAGAAGAAAGGTGAAAAAGATGCCCAGTTCACTTAAAGAACGTCCTTACAATGCGGTAGCTCATAAAATCTACGAGATAGAGAATTCTAAAACAGAAGGACTAAAGAAGGCTCGCTTAGCTTGGTTGCGCAGAGGTCTTGGAAAGACGATTGATGAAGTTCCAGAACTTTGGGAACTCATCTTAGAAGATTCGAGCGATTTAGAGGGTGATTCTACCAAAATATTTGTTGTAGAAGGAGCTTATGAAGAAGCTATTTATGGAGCTTTAACGCTCTATGGCTTGGCTCATCAACAAAACGATACCCCTCATAAAAAAGGGATCTCTTTTGGATATGCGGTAGGAAAACTAGTAACAGAAGACGAAAGCAATCGAGATCGCATCGGTGCTCGCCTAAAATCCGTATTAAAAGCAAAAAACATCTTTCAAGCTACCACTAAAATGAGACCACTCATTTCTATCCTTGCTAAAGAAGGAGAAAGCTTCGATTTTGCTCAATTAGCCAAGGATCTCTATGGGCTCGCCGCTTTTCCCAATTTGGGAAAAATTGTTCGCTTAAACTGGGCAAGGGATTATATTCGAGGAATCGAAGAAAAAAAGAATCCAAAAAGTGAAGAGAGTAAAGATAAAGGAGAAAAAGATCATGGGTAAACCAAGACTTTATGCCGAAGTTCACATCTTACAAACTGTTCCTTCGAGTTGTATTAATCGGGATGATGTAGGGACTCCTAAAAGCTGTATTTATGGAGGAGTTGAAAGATCGCGCGTATCAAGTCAGGCTTGGAAACGAGCGGTGCGTCAAGAATTTGCCCAGCTTCTTCCTTCAGAAGATCTCGGAATCCGAACTAAAAAAATTGTTGAACTTGTTCAAAAAGAGATTCTTCGCCTAGATCCCGAAATGAATTCTGAAAAGGCGGAAAAAGGGGCCATTTCAGCTTTGGAAAGTGCAGAATTGAAGATTAAAAATGCTGCCAAAGGAATAGATGCCTTATTTTTGATGAGCCAAAAGCAGGCTACAGCCCTAGCTGAGCTATATATCGCTGGGGAAAAAGACAAGACCAAATATAAACTGGCCTTAAAAGAGCATCCCTCGATGGATATAGCCCTCTTTGGCCGTATGGTGGCTTCAGAGCCCTCTTTGACCTACGATGCCTGCTGTCAAGTGGCTCATGCCATCTCTACCCATGCAGTAGAAACAGAGTACGATTATTTTACTGCAGTGGATGATTTGACCTCAGACGATCAAGCTGGAGCGGCTCATATAGGAGTGACAGAATATTCTTCTGCTACTTTATATCGATATGCGAATATAAATTGTCTTGAATTATTTAAAGTTTTAGGTCAACAAACCCCAGAAGTCGTTCGAGCCTTTATGGAAGCATTTGTTTTGTCGATGCCTACTGGAAAAGTAAATAGTTTTGCTAACCAGACTTTACCTTGTAGTGTCTACTTTACCTTGCGCATGGATCGTCCAGTTTCGCTTGTTCCTGCTTTTGAAAGGCCTGTAAAAGCGTTTTCGCAAGAAGATGAGACGCCAGGATATGAAAAAAGATCTCAGAAAGCATTAGTGGACTATGAGAAGAAAACGCTTAACTTTGTTAAAGCTCCACTTTTGGAGATAGTGGTAGGAGAAGGTTTAGACGAGCTTTCTCATCCAGTTTCACTCATGGAAGCCTTGGATTTGCTTGAAAAGGAAATCGCGAATCTTCTTCCAGGTGGTGAAGTCTAATGCCGACCTTGCTTCTTCGTCTAGCAGGACCTTTACAATCTTGGGGCACAGACAGTCGTTTTGAAACACGTCGAACGGAAAAAATGCCGACTAAAAGTGGAGTTATTGGAATGATCGCCTCTGCTTTGGGAAGAAGTAGAGAAGAAAACGTCTTTGATTTAAATGAGTTGCAATTTGGAGTCCGCATTGATCAGCCTGGAACCATCATTACAGATTTTCATACTGCGAAAAAAGACTCAAAAACTTCCTATATTACAAAAAGATACTATTTATCGGATGCTGTCTTTTTAGTAGGCCTTTATAGTGAAAGTTCAGAGAAATTAGATGAGATTAAAGCGGCTTTGGAGAGTCCAGCTTTTCCCCTTTTTTTAGGAAGACGTAGCTGTCCTCCCGATCCAGATATGGGTCTTACCATTAAAACTGAAGAACTTATTCAAGCCTTAAAAAAGGCTCCATTTACAGGAAATGAAATGAATAGCAAAAAGAGTTTTCCTATTTATGTAGATGGAGCTTCAATAGACAGAGAACAAGCTTTTCGTTTAAGAGATCAACCTCAAACTTTCAATCCCTTACATAGAAAGTACCAAGATCGAATTGTATACCGAATTCATTCCAAAGACGCTTGGAATTTAGACGAACACGATGCATTCGATGAGGTAGATAAGTGATGAAAATTACTCGTTTAAAACTAAATACTCATTTGGTAAAGACTTTAAAAGCCTTAAATAATCCCAACATTTTCCATGCAGCTTTGGAAGCTAGTTTAGAAGGAAACCAAAGAAGTCGAATTCTCTGGAGAATTGATACACTAAAAAAAAGTAAATATCTTCTTGTGGTAAGCCAAGTTTCACTTAATACCAAGATTTTAGAAGACCAATTTGGCTATTTGAATGAGCCAGCCCAAGTTAAAAACTATAATTTGCTTCTTGATCGAGTACACACAGGATCCATTTGGCTTTTCAAGCTCACCGCAAATCCAACAAAATCTGCTTCTATTGATAAAAGTAAAAGAGGAAAAGTAATTTCTCTATATAGAAAAGAAGACCTAATTAAGTGGTTAAAGAGAAGGGGAGAAAAAAACGGCTTTTTGATCCGAAATGATAATGTGAAAATTATTAGTTCTCGATGGGTTAGCTTTTCTAAAAAGCATGATAAGAAAAAAAGGGTTTGCTTTCAAGAAGTAACTTATCAAGGTGTATTAGAGGTAACAGATCCTGAAGCATTATGCCAATGCCTTAGGGAGGGACTTGGCCGAAGCAAAGCTTATGGGATGGGCTTACTAACACTGGTAAAAGTACATGAATAGTATAAGTGATCATTCTAGGGGAGCTCTTCGACCATCTTTACAAGAACTTCCTAGAATAAAGGATAGACAGACTTTCATTTATTTAGAGAAATGCAAGATTAGTCAGCAAGACAGTGCTTTAAAAGCAGAAGATAAAGAAGGATGGATTCTTATTCCTTCTCATGCCTTTTTGGTTCTCATTTTGGGGCCAGGAACATCTATTACGCACCGTGCTGTAGAACTCCTAAGCAATTCTGGAACAGCTATTATTTGGACTGGGGAATCTGGCTTAAAGTACTATGGTTACGGAAAGCCTCTATCAAAAAATGCGACTTTACTAATCAAACAAGCTAAAATTGTTTCCACTCCAAAATTGCATATGGAAGCAGCGAAAAAACTATACCAACTGCGCTTTTCAGATGAAGATAGCGCCGTGCAGACCTTAGCTCAGTTAAGAGGAAAAGAGGGGAGTCGAATGCGAAAAGAATATGCTCGCTGGGCTGAAGAATGGAACGTGCCTTGGAATGGTAGACATTATGATCATAATGATTTTTCACAGGCTGATCCAGTAAATCGTGCTCTTTCTATCGCAAATACTTGCCTATATGGATTAGTCTTTTCCGTGATTTCAGGACTAGGTTTTTCTCCAAGCTTAGGAATCATTCATATAGGGTTAGAATCTTCTTTTGTTTATGACATCGCGGATCTATATAAAGCTGAGATCACAATTCCTCTTTGCTTTGAACTAGCTGCAAAATGTCCCAATAAAATCGAGCAAGAAGTCCGCAAAGAATTACGAAAACGAATTTATGAGTCTTCTCTGGTTCCTCGAATGGTTGAAGATATTTTATATGTACTCGATATTAAAGAAAAGGAACTAGAAAACGAAACATTAATGTTATGGGACTCTTATAGAGATAACGTTCAAGCTGGCGTTCAATATCGAGAAAGAGGATAATTAATGGTTGTTGTAATAGTGTCTCTCTGTCCACCAAAGCTTAAAGGGGATCTTTCAAAATGGCTTTATGAAGTTTTTCCTAGAGTATATGTAGGAACTATTTCGGCAAGAGTTCGGGAGTATCTTTGGAAGCGCGTAATCTCTATGATCGGATCTGGAAAAGCACTCATGATTTTTTCAGCTCAAAACGAACAGAAGATGGATTATTATACTATTGGAACGTCTTGGGTGCCAAGAGATTATGATGGAATAAGTCTCATGAAGCATCTTAAGAGTCCTTCCGAAAAAAATAGTACTTATTCCGAATCTTATATTGTCATGGATATTGAGACTACTGGCTTAGATCCAGAAAGAGATTGGATTACCCAAATCGCCTGTATCCTTGTCAAAAATGGAAAAATAACTGATACATTTAATCAATATATTCTTCTAGAGAAAGAAGTCGAGTTTCCAAAATCGATACAGGAACTAACTGGAATTTCTATCGAATTATTAAATCAAAAAGGAGAGGCTCGATTTAAAGTTTTAAGCGAGTGTAAGAATTTTCTTAGGAATTATCCTATAGTTTTTCATAATGCTGAGTTTGATCTTTCTTTTTTAAAGAAAGAATTTAAGGAAGTAAATATTGAGATAGGATTTTCTACTGTTATTGATACCTTAAAATTGGCTAGAAATAAAAAATTAGAAATATCGAATTATCGTCTTTCAACTCTTGCAGATTATTTTGATCTAGATTATAAAAATCAGCATTCTGCTTTAGAAGATGTTATTATCACTATGCAAGTGTTAGAAAAATTGAAGGAAATTTAGAAATTTCTCATTACTCTAGGCTTTAAATAAAGGGAGTTTTTAGCCTTTTCCCCGCATGCGCGGGGATGATCCCGAAAGCGATCAAGGTCAGCGATGCGTTCTTTACTTTTCCCCGCATGCGCGGGGATGATCCCTTTCCAGGCGGGTTGATCACCATGATCGGTACCTTTTCCCCGCATGCGCGGGGATGATCCTGTGTCGGCCTGCATTACTGATTTTTCAGCCTCCTTTTCCCCGCATGCGCGGGGATAACCCTGGATGATTCTTCTCAAAATTCCTTCTAAAAAATGAGACTTATCTCATGTTTGGGATGAGTCTCTTTTTCTTTATAAAGCCAAAAAAAAAAGGATTTGCCACGAGCTATTCGTAGCAAATCCTTTGAAATCATGAGCCTATTCTTTAGCTGTATTTTGCTCTTTGAGGTAGTCTAACGTTTTACGTTGTGTAATTTGAGCTGCTACCGTTTGAGGAGGGATGATGAGCTTGAGTTGTTCTGGTGCAAAGTTATACATAGTAGAAATCAACTCATATTCTTTTTGAAGCTCTTCATCGTTCGCTTTGATCTGCTGCTCTTGAGCAATAGCATCTAATACAAGAGCTGCACGAAGTTCTTCTGTTGCTTCTGGAACAATTTTTTCTTTGAACTGTTCAAGTGTTTGATGAGAAGTTTGTAAGAACTGATCAAGCGTCATTCCTAACTGTTGAAGTTGGCCTTGATATTGTTGGATATGTTGGTTAACTTGGCTTTCAATCATGGCTTGAGGAATGTCCATTTGAGCGCCTTCAGCAATGCGATGGAGAATATCGTAAGCTAAACGGTTTTCCATTTCTTCTTCTTTAACAGCCATCATATCAGCTTGAGCCCGAGCGCGTAATTCATCTACAGTTTTTACGCCATCGAGTTTCATTTCCGCAACGAACGCATCCGTGAGTTCGGGTACGAGCGGTTTTTGGATTTGGTTTACTACAACGCGGAAGATGACAGGTTGACCAGCTAAGGATTTTTCAAAGTAGTCTTCTGGGAAGGAGACATTGACTTGAACATGTTCGCCTTGCACGGAGCCAATTAATTGGTCTTCAAAACCAGGAATAAATTGACCACTTCCTAAAACAAGTGGGAAGTTTTCAGCTGATCCACCAGGGAAAGGAACGCCATCTTTTTCGCCTACGAAATCGATGATCACTTGATCGCCTTTTTCAGCAGGAGTACCAACGGGAACATCCTTCCAAGCGCGATGAGAGAAAATACGTTGTTGAACTTCATGTAAAATTTCTTCATCAGTTACAGTAGCGGGTTCTTTTTTGAAATTTAAACCCGTATAGGCTGGCAACGTAACCGTTGGAACGAGAGGAATAGAAATCGTTACAATAACAGAGCCATCAGGTTGACCTTCAGAAACCAAAGAAGGTTCTGCGGCTACTTTCAGGTTATTGGCTTGTGCGGCATCAGCCAAAACTTGACCAGCTGCATTAGCAATCGCATATTCATGAATTTGTTGTTGATCTTCTGATTTAGTCGCTTCTTGAGCAGCTTTTAAGTCGGCTTCAAAAGTATCTTTATCAATCGTAAACGTTAAAACCGCAAGATTTTTTTCGGGGTATTCAAGAGTGTAATTCATATAACATTCACCACTTTCTATATTTAATATTTTACCTGGTTTCAAAAGTGGAGGTCTTCCTATGCTTCTTAAATCTCCTAAGATGAGGAAACCGTCTTTTGCACAGGATAGAGTCGCTTTGAATGAGAAGGAGTGAGAAGATTTTCCTTGCTCTGACTTAAGCTTATAAAGTTTTTTGATAAACGCGAGAAAGATGCCCATGCATGTCCAGCATGGAATCTAAAAATTCATATCCATAGCGCTCATATAATCCTTCATGACTCGTGGCAATATAGATAGCCCTATTTCCCTGCGCCTTAGCTTGATTTTCACAATAGGTGAGAAGTTTTTGAGCTAATTTTTGCCCACGATAAGCTGGATAAGTATAAACATAGCCAATCCAAGGAGAAAGAGAAGTATCCTGAATATCATCTTTTTGAGCAAGAATGGCGTAAGCCATCAGTTCATTTTGGTCTGTGGTCATGAGATAAAGTTTTGGATCTTCTTTTGTTTTAGGGATCAAGGTATTGGTTTGAATGCGATGACAGAGCGATTTTCCAGCTTCCCAATCTGCTTTTTCCAGTTCCTTCATCCAATGTTTTCGTTGATCTAAGGATTGTGAGAAGTATTCAATAATGGCCATAGAGTCCTCCTAAAAATTTCCCTGGAAAAAAGCCCAGATAAAAAAAGGCTTTTTTATTTGGAATTTTTTCTTTTATATAGTTTGAGACAGATTCTTCGTGATTTCCAATATTCCTGTGGCCTTTTTTGAAGTTTTCTGAGTAGTTTTAATTCTTTAAAGAGAAATCCACCATTCTTTATTTTAAAAGTAAATTATGCTTAAAATATTTTAGTCTAAAAGAAGCGTATTTTAGCTAAAAATAAGCATTCTTTCTAGTCTTTGTCCATTTCACCATGCAAAATGATACAGTCAATCCAAAGAGTTTTTGGCTGAAGCGATTTCGCTTTATAAGTTAACCCTAAGCAAAGGGATACCTTCAGCCAAGCAGAAAGGAGCACAACATCATGAATTTAAAAGATGTAAAAATGAATCGAGAAGATGCACATACTGTCACTATGACGGCCACTCTGGATGGAGCCGAATGGAAAGCCGCTCAAAATAAGGCTGTCAAAGAGGGAAATAAATTTTTGCCTTCCAAGGGCTTCCGAGCTGGACGCATTCCTGCTCCAGTGGTGCGCAAGATGCTTGGAACAAAAAACTTTTATGATTTAGCCTTCGATTTCTGCCTTGAAGATGTATTTGAAGAGTTGATGGTGGATTCTGATTTAAATCCAGTAGGAAAAATTGACCATACTCTTGATTCTGTCGATGATTCTGCCGTTACTGTAACGTATAAAATTACCGTAGAACCGGAAGTCGTTTTAGGCGAATGGAAAAATCTTGGTCTCACCCCAAGCGAAGCTGTGGTTACGGATGAACAAGTGGATGAAATTCTTCAAAGCCTTTTAGAAGAAAATGCTGAATTTGTTTTGGCAGAAGAGACGCAAGAAGCTCAAGAAAAAGATTCAGTTGATTTATCCTATACCATCCATGTTCAAGGAGAAGTGGTAGATGAAGGCTCCTTGAATGATAAAGGAATTGATTTGACATTGGATTCCATCGTTCCTGGAGTTATGGAAAATCTTCTCGGCATGAAAGCCAATGAGACCAAAACATATACCACTACACTTCCAGCTGATTATTCCAAAGCGGATTTTGCTAATCAAGAAGCTGAAGTACAATTAACTTTAGGTGATTTATATAAATTCACTCTTCCAGAACTCAACGATGCTTTTATTGCAGAAAAAGTTGAAATTGATGGAATCGATACCGTGGATCAATTTAGAGATCTCGTTCATCAAAGATTCTTGAAAGAAGCCAAAAATGAAGTGTATTCCGACTTTGTCGGCTCTCTTTTTGAAAAAGTAAAAGAGAATGTTCAAGAACCTGTAGAAATTCATCCTTCACGAGTAGATGAGCGCATTCATGACTCTTTAGAACAAATGGTCTATCAATGGATCGACCCAAGCAATCCCCAATCTATGGAAGTCTTCAATCAACTCTTCAAAGACCAAAAGGCCATTCAACAATATGTAGAGAATATGGCTTCTCAGCTTTCTGAAGAAGATCGTTTAAACTATGAAGACCAATTGCGTGAAGAAGCTCTAGCTATGGCGATTGCTAAAGCTTCTGGAGTTACGTTGAGTAAAGATATTGTAGATCGCTTATTGCAAAAAGCCGCTTATGAAGTGGGCCAACCTGTAGATCGCTTGCGTCACAATTATCGCTTGGTTCAAGACCTGAAACATACCTACCTTATTCAAGAAGGAATTAAAGCTTTACTTTCTGAAAATGGTTGGAGCGATGATGTAGTAGAAGCAGTAGAAACAAGCGAAACGGAAGAAGAAAAATAGGCAGGTTAGTCAAAAATAGCTTTACTGTGTCTTACAATCTCTGTCAGAACTAAAAAAGACGCTCTTTCAGCGTCTTTTTTGCCAAATATCTAAAACGCGTGGTAAGCTCAGGCTTTAGCCCATGTTTAGAGTTTGAATCTTTGTTTTTCTCTTTTGGTTTTTTTGTTAAAACCTAAAAGCAACTTATCCCTTGCCCATAGATTTCTCAATCTATGTTAAGAAAGGAGGTTCGGCAGCCTCACGGTGGCATCCGTGGGTCTTGCGCCGACTTTTTTATGAATACAAAAACCTATCCAATGATTTGTACCCGTGGGGTGATTGTGTTTCCAGGCCAAGATTTAGTCATTGATGTTGGCAGAACCAATAGCCTCAAAGCGATCGAAAACGCTCAAGACAATTACAACGATCGCATTTGTATGTTCGCTCAAGAAAATCAGGAATCTGAAAACCCAAGTCTTGATGACATTTATAAAGTGGGTGTGCTTTGCGAGATTCGCCACATTCGCCGTTTCGACAAATTTTTGCGGGTAAAGTTTCGTGGAATTGAACGTGTCCGTCTGAAATCTTTTGAAGAAGGCAATCTTTCTGAATTGGTTGAAGTGGAAATGATGCCTTCGGAACCTCAAAACCAAGCGGAACAAGTCGCTTTAATGCGCCTGGTTTCCAGTGCGTTTGAAAAAATGCGTCCTGGCGAAAAGTTCATGTCTCGAGACATCATGGGTGACTTATCCAAGGGCATTTCTCCAAGTACCTTAAGCGATAAAGCCGCTCAGATTTTCCCTATGAGTCCAGAGCGTAAACAAGCGTATTTGGAAACAGTGGGCATCAATGACCGTTTAATGATGCTTCTTGAAGACATTGAAAAGGAAAAACAACTCACCGAAGTTGAAAAACGCATTAACGAAACCGTAAAAGAGCGTATTGATCAAAATCAAAAAGATTTCTATTTACGTGAAAAAATCAGTGCCTTACAAGACCAACTCACTGATGGATCCGCTCCAGGTAAAGAAGGCGATCAAATTCGAAAACGTCTTCAAGAAAATCCTTATCCAGAAGTGATCAAAAAGAAAGTTCTAGAAGAGTTAGTTCGCTATGAGAATTTGCCCATGGCGAGTGGAGAAACTGGAACGATCAAAACATATATTGATTGGTTGCTCGATGTGCCTTGGTGGCAACAAACACAAGACAATGAAGATTTGGAAAACGTAGAAAGCATTTTGGAAGAAGATCACTTTGGCTTAGAGAAAGTGAAAGAGCGTATTTTGGAATATTTAGCTGTAAAACAAAATACCAACTCACTCAAAGCGCCTATTATTTGCTTAGCTGGCCCTCCTGGAGTAGGAAAAACGTCTTTAGCTAAATCCATTGCTCGAGCTTTGAATCGTCACTTTGTCAAGATGTCTCTTGGTGGAGTGCGCGATGAAGCAGAAATCCGTGGTCACCGTCGCACTTATCTTGGCGCCTTGCCAGGACGAATTATCCAAGGTATGAAAAAAGCTCAAGTCATTAATCCTGTCTTCTTAATTGATGAAATTGACAAAATGGCTTCAGACTACAAAGGAGATCCTTCTTCCGCTATGTTAGAAGTTTTGGATCCAGAACAAAATGCTTTCTTCTCGGATCATTATTTGGAAGAAGCCTATGATTTATCCAAAGTGCTATTTATTGCCACAGCCAACTACTTGGAAAACATTCCTCCTGCTTTGAAGGACCGCTTAGAAGTCATTGAGCTTTCTTCCTATACCGACGTGGAAAAAGTGCATATTGCCCAAGACCATTTGATTCCTCGTCAATTGGTGGAAAATGGGTTAAAGTCCGATCAATTGATCATTCCTGAGGATATGATTTTGTACTTAATTCGCTACTATACGCGCGAAGCGGGAGTTCGTCAGCTCGAACGGACGATTGCTTCCTTGGCTCGTAAAACGGTTTTAGCCATTTTGAAAGATGGTCAAAAACAAGTAGTGATTGATAAAGATCGCATTCAAGAATGGCTTGGTCATGAAAAAGTGGATTACGGCAAAAAAGAAACGGAAGATCAAGTTGGTACAGTTACGGGTCTAGCCTATACCTCTTTTGGGGGCGATATTTTACAAATTGAAGCCAACAAATTTGATGGAAAAGGCGCTTTGATTTTGACGGGTCAACTTGGTGATGTCATGAAGGAATCAGCGAGCATTGCCTTAGACTTCATTCATGCCAATGCCAATCGCTATGGCATTTCGAAAAAAGTCTTTGGAAAAAATGATATCCACTTGCATGTTCCCGAAGGAGCGATTCCAAAAGATGGTCCTTCCGCTGGAATCACTATTTCTACCGCCCTGACTTCCCTTTTAACAGGGATCCCCGTGAAGAGCAATTTAGCGATGACGGGAGAGGTCACCTTGCGTGGCAATGTATTGCCGATTGGGGGCTTAAAAGAAAAATCCTTAGCGGCTTATCGTGCTGGGATTACTACCATCTTGATTCCTCAAGGAAACGTCAAGGACTTGGATGACATTCCTCAAGAGGTCAAAGATGCGGTGAACTTTATTCCTGTATCGACAGTGGATGAAGTGCTTACTCATGCCCTTGTTCATCCCGTGACCCCCATTGACGAACCCGATGAAGAAAAGCCCACCGTTGTTTGTCCTTTAAGCCCAAAACCAACTATTCCTTCTGAGGGAGAACAAGCATGACCCCCCTTCAAAGCACCTTCATGGTGTCTTCTTCAGGAAAAGACTCCTGGCCTAGCCATGATCTCCCTGAAGTCGTCGTAGTAGGGCGTTCAAATGTGGGAAAAAGTTCCTTTATCAACGCTTTAACCAACCGTAAAAAGCTCGCTTATGTGGGAAATACTCCAGGCAAAACGCAACTTCTCAATTTCTTCGATATCGATGGAAAATGGGTGCTTGTCGATGTGCCTGGATATGGCTATGCCAAACTTTCCAAAGCGCAGCTTCAAAAGCTTGGCCTCATGATGGATGAATATTTCAATGAGCGAGAAAATATTGCCTGCGTTGTGGCCCTTGTGGATGCACGTCATGCACCGAGTCAGGATGATTTGGATATGATTGACTACTTTAAACAAACTGGCCGTCGCGTCTTGATTGCGGCGACTAAAGTGGATAAAGTTCCCAAGACCAAACGTCCAAAAGCGCTCAAAATCATTTCTCAATCCCTTCAAATTCCGGTAAAATCCATTTTCCCTGTTTCCTCAACAGAAAAAACGGGATTTGATGCGATTTATGAGGCGATTCAAGAAGCCTTGAAACAAGACGAAGAATCCCAAGCTTCTTAAGTCCTCTATACCAATTAAGCCTTGTCCAATTGTGGGCAAGGCTTTTTTGATCACTTGAAAAAGGTTTTATAGAAGAAAGAGCTCGCTTTTAAAAAATTGTTCTTGAAAATGAACTTGCTCCAAAATTGCTTCTTTGGAAAAATGGGATCCATCTTTTGCTACGATCCATTTATCTTCTACGTCATCTAGGCGATGAATTACTCCTATAACTGTTCCTTGAAATGTTTCTATGGGATGATCGACTCCAAGGACATAACAATCCTGCTCCTCCCCATCGGCGGCTAAAATTCCAGGTACATAGCCGTAGTTGAGAGGATAGATCAGATTTGGAAAGGTTGGATGAGTACTTCCTAAAGGTCGATCAATAATTACATAAACTTTTTTTCCTAAAACCGAAATTATATTTCTCATTAAAATACTTCCTTTCGAATGAAATCTACTAAAAAACGAAGCGCCTATACGCTTCGCTTAGAGATTACTTTTTTTCTCGTTTTTCAATTTCTTGAATTTCTCGCATCCAAATGGCTTTCGAGGCATCACTAGGCATACGCCAGTCTCCACGAGGCGAGAAGTTAATCGATCCCACTTTGACTCCATCTGGCATCACATTGCGTTTAAATTGCTGGGAGAAAAAGCGAGTATAGAAGGTTGTTAGAGCTTTTAAAATGGTTTCATGATCCACTTGGGGAAAGGCATGACAAGCCAAATCAAAAATCTTTTGAGGGCCTTCATGGTAGCGCAGCATATGGTATAAGAAGAAATCGTGCAAGTCATAGCTTCCAAGCACTTCTTCGGTTTTTTGGACAATTTTTCCGCTCGCATCAGGAGGTAAGAGTTCTGGCGAAACGGGAGTAGCGCAAATATCCATTAACACAGTATAGAGAGCTTGATTGCCTTGTTCTTTAGCAAGCAAAGCATCGCTTTCCACGATATAGCGTACTAAAGTTTTAGGCACAGAGTTATTGACAGCATACATCGACATGTGATCCCCATTGTAAGTACACCATCCAAGGGCCAACTCCGATAAATCCCCTGTTCCAATAACAAGAGCATTTTCTTTGTTGGCTAGATCCATCAAAATTTGAGTGCGTTCGCGTGCCTGCGCGTTTTCATAGGTGATGTCGTGAACGGTTTCATCTTGTTGGATGTCTTTAAAATGTTGTAAAACCGCAGGAACAATGGAAATTTCCATGGGAGTTACCCCAAGCAATTCCATCAACGTTTTGGCATTAGAATTGGTGCGCTTTGTGGTTCCAAATCCTGGCATCGTCACCGCTAAAATCCCTTTCGGATCTAAGTTCAACATCTTAAAGGCTTTGGCACAAACCAAAAGCGCTAGCGTTGAATCCAAGCCTCCAGAAATTCCAATGACGACTTTAGAGGCATGAATTTTAGAAAGTCGAGTGGCTAAACCCCGCGCTTGAATGGCTAAAATGTTTTGGCAGCGTTCAATGCGCTTTTTTTCGTCTTTGGGTACAAAAGGATAGGCTTCTATAGGGCGATTTAAAGCGATTGAGTTAGGAACAGGCTTAGAGGCAAAGGGAATCCGTAAGTAATCTTGTTCAAGGGATTCAAAAGTGGTTTTGTAGCGGAGCCGCTCATTTTTTAAAATTTCTAAATCGATTTGGGCGGTGATGAACGTTTTGGGATCTAAAAGAGAAGAGGAGGCCAGAATTTTTCCATTTTCAGCAATGATCGCTTGTCCTCCAAATACCAAATCGCTTGAGCTTTCATCAGGACCAGCCGAGGAATAAATATAGGCACTAAAAGTACGAGCGCATTGTTCTCGAATAATCGCCACACGATAATCCGCTTTGGCAATGACTTCATTGGAAGCGGAGAGATTACACAAAATATTGGCTCCAGCCGTGGCATGGTGGGAGCTGACGGGTATCGAAACCCAGAGATCTTCGCAAATTTCGGCTCCGATCACTGCTCCTGTAGTAAAGTCTTCAAATAAAATCTTTTCACTCACAGGCACAGCTTTACCCCGGAAATGAACATGAGCTTGGTCAGGTAAATAAATAGAAGGGGCAAACCATCGCTGCTCGTAGTATTCATTGTAATTAGGTAAATAGGTTTTGGCGTAAAACCCTTTGACTTCTTGATTGGCAATAAAGGCCGCTACATTGTACAAGTGATTGCCTACTTGTAAAGGAAGGCCCACTAAGATTGCTTGTTGGATGGGTAAGTGATCACACAAGTATTCCAGCGCTTTAAGTGCTTCGCTTTGAAGTAGACTTTCATAAAACAAATCTTGACACGTATACCCCGTTAGCGAGAGTTCAGGGGTCACCACTAAGCGTACGGTTTGGGGCAATCGATGACAAAGATCGCAAATAGCTTTGGCATTGGTAATGGGATCCGCAATCGCTACAGGGGGAGTTAGAGCACACACTTCATAATAGGAATAGGGATTCATAAAATAAAAAATAGAGATTCTTCTCTTCCTTTCTTGATTCCTTAATAGTACCTGAAAAGCGCAAGTTGCATCAAAAAAAGAAGCCAATCCAAAAAGCGTGGTGACGCTTTTGGTTGGCTTCTTTTATTGTCTCAGATAAAAATTAAATTTTTTTATCGGGAAATTTAATAAATCGGGAGAGCTTCACAAACTTAGCGGCCAATTCAAACTCCGGCTCAGATATGCAAAGGGTATACCCTGGATGTTCTTTGAGTTCACGAAAGTAAGTTTCATTTTTTCCATCAATCCGCTTAAGGTATTCGCTACAAAATTCCAAGCGAATCCGAATGTCTTCACAATCGAGTTCGGGAATGGAGCGCTGAATGGTTGAATAGACATTTTCCATATCACGAATGACAGCAGTGCGGTAATAGCGATTGTAGTGACGACGGAAACGCAACCACTTCGTCTCCTTTTTAGCTTGAGGTAACCCTGTGGTGTTGGAGTGATGAATGCGGTAATCAAAGAGAGGCAAATCGAGATACCACAAATCGTCACTCACGGAAGCTAAAAGCGCTAAAAACCAGTCATGAGGAAGATGAAAATCGTGACGGCGATCGTAGTCTTCTCCAAGTTCTTTGCGAATCATCATCGCACATCCTTGAAAATAGTTATGAAGCAACATCTGTTCTTTGGTGACTTTATTCAAGCCCTCTGGATTTTCTACGGCCCAAGGAATGAGATTTTGGTTTGACCATCCTTCATTTAAAGGCAAATGATATACTTCCCCTTCTTGGTTCATAAACTCAAAGGAAGAGGCGATAAGTTTAGCGGTAGGAACCTCTTTAGAGGCAGCCACCATTTTTTCCACTTTATCTAGATGCCATCGATCATCTTGATCGCATAGAAAGATCCAGTCTCCCGTGGCTTGATTTAAGAGTTCGGCAAAATTTCCAATGTAGCCAAGATTTTCTTCCCCAACAATCAAGTGGGCGTTGAAATCGGGATGCTTTTCAATCCAACCTTGCACGACCTTCACCGTATTGTCTTTCGATCCATCATCACGGATCAAAAGTTCATCTACAGCTAAAGTTTGGTTATAAATGGAATCGAGTTGTTCTTCAATAAAAGGACCACCATTGTAAGCCGCAATGACTACACTCAGTCTTGGCTTTTCTTCTTCAGTGGATTCTTCTGAAAGATCCTCGACTTTATTGAGAGCTTCTTCAAGCTCAATTTCGACTTCTTGGACTTTTTCTTCCGTTTCTTCTTCCTCTACAAGACTTTGTCCTTCATCGGCTTTCTTTGAGGGCACAGAGTCTTTATCCAAAGCCTCGATGGCTTCATTTTGGGCTGCCCCAAGAAGGTCTTGGACAGCTTGGTTTTCGTCTAAATCAAGTTCATTTGATCGCGTTTGATCTGACATTCTTTCCACCTATCCTTTCTCTTCTTGAACCAATTGGTCTATGTGATTATCAAGCTTAATGCGAATCATCTTTTCATCAAGCATCTTCCCTGTTTTCCCATCGCGAACGAAAACTTCAATTTTATTGGGGCCTTCTTTCAACTCTTGAGGGGGAATGGTTGCTTCAAAACCAAGGGTTTCCATATGCAATTCCTTTTGGGGAAATTCACGCTTGTAGGCCGCATGGACATCAGGACGAGGGACGCGTTCGCATTCGACTTGTTGGCCATTCAATAAGACTTCAAAGTCTTCTTCATCATCTGGACGATTGGAAACACCCCATCCCACCATCTTCAAAGGCTCGCTTAAAGGCAACACATCAAAAGATTGGGGAGTATCAATAAAGACAGCTCCGCGGGGAGATTGTTCTTTGTCCTCATCGTCGTCCTCTTCAATCTCATCTCCTGTATCAAGAGCGGATTGTTCAATGTATTTGGAGATGACATAAATGGGATCCCCATCCAAGCGTACCCGCCCTTTATACAACCATACGGCCCGGGTACAAAGCACTTTTATCATATCTAGAGCATGCGAGACGATAACAATGGTTGTATCGGAATCCCGCAGCTCGATGAGTTTGTCATAGCACTTATTTTGGAAGTGCTGATCTCCTACGGCTAAAATTTCATCGATTAAGAGAATGTCGGCATCGACATTAATGGCTACAGAAAAGGCTAAACGCATATACATTCCAGAAGAATACGTGCGTACTGGTTCATCGATAAAGTCCCCAAGTTCAGAAAATTCGATGATGTCCTCGACACGGCGATCGATTTCTTCTCGCGTTAAGCCAAACACAGCGGCATTAAAGTAGATGTTTTCACGGCCGGTAAAATCGGGATGAAATCCCGCCCCTAGCTCCAAAAGGCTGGTCACTTTTCCAAACGTTTCCACGGTGCCTTTATTGGGGTAGAGAATTTGAGTCATAATTTTAAGCAGAGTGGATTTTCCTGAACCGTTGGTTCCAATTAAAGCAACGGTTTCACCCCGTTTGATGTCCAAAGAGACATCATCAAGCACCACGTTTTCCGAAATGGCCCCGCCTTTGTTGTGACGAATAAAGCGTTCTTTTAGTGTTTTTGGCTTATCCTTGTAAATCCGAAAGGTTTTGGTCATATTTCGGATTTCGATGGCATTGTTGTGATCGGATTGCTCCAAAGGAATTCCTCCTTTCGGTTTTAGGATTTCATCATTTTTTCTAAATAGTCGAGTTGAGCTTGGGTAGGTTTAGAAGGGCGAATGGTTCCTGCTGTGTAATATGACTCTCCTAAGAAAACAGGGTTAATGTAGCGATTGATCTCTTCAGGTTTACGCAATTTATAGGTGACGTTGGTGATATCAAGATTGGGGTTATAGAAAGGATCACTCATTCTTAATACATCAGGCCATAAGGCATACATCTTACGCACATCGTTTTCAAAGCGCGCTTGTTTTTCGGGAGTGTTTTCATACCCACGGCTACGCGATTCGTAGTGATACATCATAGCAAAAGGATTTTGAACGATCCAATAGCCATGTTGACGAATGCGCAAGCATAAATCCACATCGTTATACGCGACGGGTAAATTTTCGTTAAACCCGCCCACTTCTTTAAAGACTTTTTTCGGTACCATCATGCAAGCCCCTGTCACAGCACTCACATTGTGCACCGTGCGTACACGATAGTTTAAATTGATGTCGCTTTGACCACTCAAGGCATGTCCAGCCACTCCCGAATGGCCAATGATGACTCCGTTGTGTTGGAAGGTGCCATCTTCATAGTACAATTTCGCCCCCACAGCGCCGACGTTCGGTTGCATGGCTTGACCAAGCATCTCTTCAATCAAATACGGATCAAGAGCTTCGGTATCGTTATTGAGAAAGAGCAAGTAGTCTCCTTTCGCGCGACGCACTCCAAAATTATTGATGGCCGAGTAGTTAAAGGGTTTACGCCACATCACCACCCGCATATTGGGATAGCGACGACGGAGCTCTTTGTATTTGTAGAAAGTCGTTTTCTTTTCGGAGTTATTTTCTACAACAATCACTTCGTAGTTGGTATAGCTTGAATGATTTTCAAGCGACTGCAAGCAAAATTCCAAATCATCAATGTGGTCTTTATTGGGAATGATGATGGAGACTAAAGGCTTTTCTGGGGCTTCAAAACGAACATGATAATGCCCTGGAATCTCCGTTTTCATGATTTTGCCATGGTTTTGGTTGCGCGCAATCCAAGCTTCTAATGCACGTTCACCCGCATCATAAGCCCACGTTTTGTTATCAGCATCCAAAGCCGTGGAGCCATCGTGCATACGCCAGTGATACAAAATCTTGGGAATGTGTTTAATTTTATCGGGTGTGGTGGAATCCATTAACCGCAACACCAAGTCGAAGTCTTGCGCTCCATCAAACTCAGGGTATAGTTTGCCTCCTGCTCGCTCATACGCTTCTCGCTTGATAGCTAGAAAGTGACAGATGTAGTTAGTTGATTGCAAAAGCGCGGGAGAAAAATCGGGTTTAAAGTTAGGCCCGACATAGCGCCCCGTGGAATCTTCGTATTTATCCTCATCGGTGTAGACCACATCGTAATCCTTTTCGTTAAAGGCTTTGATGACCTCATAAAGCGTATCAGGTTCTAAAAAATCATCGTGATCATACAAAGCGATGATCTCTCCTGTAGCCAAATCGGCGGCCGCATTCATGTTGCCACTAATGCCAAGGTTTTTCGAAAGTTTCGTCCAAGAAATCTTGGGATCGGGATTGGCCTTTAAGTAATCGGAGACTTCATTGGTCGTGCTTCCATCCGCAATACACAGTTGCCAGTTGTCATAGGTTTGTTGGCGGACAGAATCGATCATCTTTTCCAAGAGATCGATGGGCGTATTGTAGGCAGCCACGATCAAGGAAACTTTGGGATGCTTTTTAAAGTGGAAGCGACGCTGCTTAGCGAGCACATCTTCCTTGGTGCAATTTTCTAAAAACCAGCGGTTGTATTGATCGTTGAAATCTTCTTCAATTTCTTCTACACTCGCAACGACTTCTTGATCTTTCAAGGAAGTCTCTTCCAAAGTGGGAAGAATTAAATCTTGGCGCGCAGGAGGAGTAGGGCCTGGATAAAGCGGATTGGGCTCTGGTTTTAAAGGAATGCCTTCGCGAATCATCCGCTCCTTATCGATGCGCTCATTATGGGCTTCAAATCGCTCTTTTTGTTCATCAATCACGGCTGAGACGCGCCGTTTTACTCCTCGGGCAAGGCTCAAAGGGGTGCGATGAGGAGCAGGAGGAGTGGGCAGTGGATTGGCTTCAGGTGCTGGGATAGGTTGGGAATCCAATGTAGGCTCTTGGTTAGAAAGAGGGGTCTCAAGAAAAGGTTCGGGTGTTTCAAGGCTGATCTCTGTGGGTGCTTCTTGTTTGACTAAGGTAGACTCTTGTAGAGATTTCTCTTGAGCAGGTGGATTTAAATCCGTTTCTGACTCTTCTAATACTACTTCTTTAACTTCTTCTATTGGAGGTTTTTCAGGAGCAGTAGGAATGATCCATTCGTGACCCGTTTTGGGGGCGGTAATACGCAAGGAAACAGGCATCGCAATTTGATCGGCGTTTTTAATGGAGGCATGGTAACCAAAGAGATGTTCATTTTGCACAAAATAAAAGCGCCGCACATCAAAGCGATTGCTTAAAGTTAAATTGGCATCCAACACTTGGCCATGGGCATCGAGAACTTCGAGTTGCACTTCTTCCAGGCACACCACCCAACCGCCAAGCAACAGCTTGTTTTTGCGCACGTCCACCATATCGACGGGGCACACTAAACCGCGAGAGTTGATGGATGCCATCAAAAATGGTTTTTCAAAGCGTTTGACTTCTTTATGGTTGTAGGCCAGATCAAGCGTTTCAAGTTGCTTGGGGCCAATTTCTAAAATTGAGGGAATCTCCGCACGCAAAACGTAGCCTGGACGTGCGCCCGGTCTTGGATCGAGCGACGGGTTTTCCAAACGCCGTACTCGCACTGGAATACGATAATCGTTGATTGCCATCTCAAAGACATCGTCTTCACTCTCACTGTCCATAGCTGCGCCCCATATTAAGATATAGGACGAGTTGTCTTCGGGATGGGTAAAAATTTCAATGCGATCGGCGTCAAATCGATAATACGACATACTTTTTTCTCCAATCGTTCACAATTTGAAAAAGACCAGGGGAAGCCCCTGGTACTAAAGTTCTTCGGCAAAGCCTTTTTCTAGTTTGTTGAATACCCAGTTTCCAATCACAATCAGCACAATCGAAATCAAAAACACGATTCCAATTCCATACCAATAGGGATCCAAATCATACATAAAGATATTGCGATAGGCCGTCACAATCTTGGTCATGGGGTTGTTTTGAATGAGGGGATACACAGGTGTGTCTGGTCCAAACATATCCACACTATAAATGATAGGAGTAGCATAGAAAAGCAAGTTTAAGAAAAATTGCACCAAGCTTTCTACGTCTTGAGCGTAGACGTTAATGGCCGATAAGATCAAGCCAAGACCATAACATAAACAGCCTTCCACAATCGCAATGACTGGCAACCATACCAAATGCCACGTTAAGGGAATTCCAAAGATGACCACAAATAACAAAATGATGGGCACCGAGAAAAAGAAGTTAATCATGTTGGAGATTACTTGGGACAACACTAAAATTTTTCGAGGAAAATACACCTTCTTAACGACCCCCGCATTGCCTTTGATGCACCCTGTGGCTCCAACTACACTCGACATGAAGAAGTTCCACGGAAACATGGCGGTGATCAAATACACCACGAAATTGGGCATGGCATCACGCATTAAATAAGGAAAGACCAAATAATACACAAACACCTGCAATAAGGGGTTGATGAAGGTCCAAAGCATGCCTAGAAAAGTGCCTTTGTAGCGGCCGCGGATGTCCTTGCGGACGTTTGTTTTGAGAAGTTCACGGTATTCGTAAAACTCCCGCAGCGTATGCATCAGTCGATACACCTCCAAACCTAAAACAAAGGATGCTCAAGACAAAAGGAAAAGTTTTTGCCTTTAAGGATCCTACGTCAAAAAGCATTATATGGGAAAAGGAAACCAAAACCAAACCTTCCCCTAAATATGCTTAAAAAACAAGACCTCGAAAAAATCATAAAAAAAGCCCCAAGATCAAGACGAATCTCAATCCTGAGGGGAAGCAAGCATAAATAGTGTATCTGAATTAGGTTATTAACGCAATCAAAATTATTCTGCAGGCGCATCGTACATGTGGGAAATCGTATGGACTTCATCGGAATAGGCTGACTCATCGGCGAGTTTCAACATATCTTCATTGGCATATTTTTTAACTTGCGCTGAGGCTTTGGAAATAGGGGCTAGAGTTCCCGCGCCCGCAACACATCCACCAGGGCAGGCCATGCCCTCTAACAAATAGCCATTAAGACGACCCGCTTTAGCCATCATCAACATCGTGCGACAGTTTTTCAAGCCTTCTGCGGCTTGAACTTTTACTTCGCGCTCGGGATGATTTTTTTGAATCAAAGTTTTTACCGCTTTGGCCACACCACCCGAAACCGCAAATTCACGACCAGCGGAAGTTCCTTCTTTAAAGGCACTTTCATCGGCTACGGCTTGTGGTAAGTTGATTCCCTTCCCTTCAAACATGCCCATGACTTCTTCGAAGGTCAAGACGAAGTCAACATCGGAACGCACCGAGCGGCGGCTCGCTTCGAGTTTTTTGGCCGCACAAGGGCCGATAAAGCATACTTTAGCGTTGGGATGCTCTTTTTTAATCAAACGAGCGGTTAAAACCATCGGCGTAAGGGCCATCGAAATGTAGTCTTTAAACTGAGGGAATTCCTTTTTAGCCATCACTGACCAAGCAGGACAACAAGACGTGGCCATGAAGGGTTGTTTTTCTGGCACTTTATCCAAGAAGTCTTCGGCTTCTTCAATGGTGCACAAATCAGCTCCTACAGCGACTTCCACCACATCAGTAAAGCCGAGCTCTTTGAGGGCTCCCGCCACTTTTTCAGGGGTTACACCCGCACCAAATTGACCAACAAATGCAGGGGCTACTGCGGCATACACTTCGTCGCCTTGGCGAATGGAATGGATGGTTTGGAAAATCTGTCCTTTGTCTACAATGGCTCCAAAGGGACAATTGACTAAGCATTGGCCACAGGAGACGCAACGATCGTAGTTAATTTTCGCTTTGCCATCTTCATCGGAAGAAATCGCATTCATTCCACAGCTTGCCGCACAAGGACGCTCAATTTTAATGATCGCATGATAAGGACAAGCTTCGATACACTTGCCACATTTGATGCATTTATCCTGATCGATTTCGGAGCGTCCATCGACAATGTGGACGGCCTGTTTAGGGCAGACTTCCACGCATTGATGAGAAAGACAGCCTTGGCAAGCATTTGTGACCATGACTTTCTTTTCAGGGCAAGCATGGCAGGCAAACGAGACGATATTGATCAATGGTTGATCGTAAAATTTCTCAGCGATGATGCTTTCTTCTACGCCATCGCTAATGGCTGCGGCTTGGGTGATGTCGCGCACAGGCAAGCCCATGCCTAAACGCAAGCGTTCCCCCACGATGGCGCGCTCTAAAAAGACGGAATCGCGATAACGCGCTTGTTTGCCAGGAACGATTTCATAAGGAATGGCTTCTAAGCGTTCTTTATAATTTACATTGTCGTCATAGGCCATTTTGGCAATGGCCGCAAAGACTTGGCGACGAATGTGGGTAACAGGATTAAAAACACCTCTCATAAGTATGGTTAGATCAAAACACGGAGGGTTCCGTTGGTTTTGAATTCTCCTTTCTAATCTCTTCTCATAGTGTAAAGCGCCTTAAATTTGGCGTTTTGGTTTTTATTTTGGAAAGGAAAAATCACTTTTCCTAAAAAAGCCTCTTGAAGGCTATTGGACTATAGTTTTAAATCTCTTTTCTAAAGCCTATAAAAAGCTCAAACAAATAAGGATAAAGCATCCTTTTCATCATACGCAAATGATCAAGAAGGAAAAGACTTAATTTGTCAATTATTTCACAAGTTAACTCTGAAGTATCCTTTCACATTGTAATGAAAGCGCCTGCACTTGAAAAGGCACAGTTTCAAAGCCTTGGCAGGCCCCACTTCTTTTTTTGTTTTTATCTATGTTTACCTAAATATATCTTAAAAGAAAGGAGTTTTGGTATGGAAGAAGTCATCATCCAACACAATGATGCCAATCAGCGATTGGATAAGTTTCTTGGGAAAGCTTACCCTAACTTAAAAAAATCGGCGATGTACAAAGCCATTCGCAATAAAAAAATCAAAGTCAACCGTAAGCGCGCCTCCTTTGATCAAGTGCTTCAAGAAGGGGATCATATCTTGTTGTTTTTACCTCCTGACTTTTTGGAAAAGCCGAAAAAAGTGCTCCAAAGTCTGCCCGCACCTCAAATCGTTTTTGAAAACGACCAACTCGTGGCGATGAATAAGCCAGCTGGGCTGTTGTCTATGAAGGATAGCCCTCAAAATCAGGATACCCTCAACGATCGCTTGTTGAGTTATCTGCAATCAAGTGGTCAATACGATCCTAACCAGGAATCCTCTTTTACCCCTTCTATCGCCCATCGTTTGGATCGAAACACAAGCGGACTTGTGTTAGCAGGGAAAAATGCGCCAAGTTCCCGTCGGCTTGCGCAAGCCATTGCCAATCACACCATTCGCAAGTATTATCTCGCCATCACCGATCAAAAACCGATACAAGGCGAAGTAACTCTCTATCTCAAAAAAGAGGGGACCAAATCTTTAGTCTCTAACCGGCCCTTGGCTGGGTATGATTCAGCCCAAATGGCCATTCACACGATTGGACAGGCGAATGGCCGTTATCTTTCCGAGATTGAACTGTATACAGGCCGTTTTCATCAAATTCGTGCTTGCCTGGCCTTTTTGGGGACGCCTCTTTTAGGAGATGTTAAATATGGAGGAGCTCCCTATTCTAAAGGGTATGCCTTACAAGCCTATAAAATTGATTTAAGCCAAGCGGGCTTTGAAAGAATTAAAACCATTGAACTTCCTCCAAGTGAGCAACTTCATCTTTAAAGTTCAAGAAACAAATCGAAGGCGATTGATTTTTTCTAAGCGAGCTTTTTTTTGAAAAGTCACCTTTTTTGGGTAGGCTAAAGCCATGGCGATTTTACTTTTTTCCCTTGTTTTTTTCGTCTTTCAGCTATGGGGATTAAAAACTTGGAAGCTGATGACCCCTTGGGTGATGGGCTTATGGATGGTGTCTTTTATAGCCTGCAGTTTCTACTATCCCCTACCGTTGACAGAAATGACGGGTTTGTTTAGTATAGGCTTTCTCGTTTTTTGTCAAGATTTAAAGACGCGTTACTTCAGTGGTTGTTGGTTTGGGGTGGCTCTGTTGGTTTTAGGCTTAGGCTTTGGGGTCATGGTGTCCCCTCTTTGGCGCCTAGCAGGGTTAGGAATAGGTCTGATGAGCTTTTTTTTCGTCAAGAAACAAAGCCTTGGGGTAGCCGATGCGATTGGTCTTGGGTGCTTAGGTTTTTCTTTAGGCCTAAGTGGCTTATGTAAAGTGGTGATGATCGCTTCTTTTGGTTGCTTGGTCTATGGATTTATGCGTGATGAGCGTTTATTGCCCTTTTTAAGCTTTCTGGCCTGGGCCTATTGCTTGGTTTATGGTGTCATGGTGGGATAAGAGGCAATCTTACAAAAATAAAAGCGGCTAGAAACCAAAAATAGGAGAAAACTAAGAGGAGGATGGGCATGAAAAACTGGTTTTTGGAAGATCAAGAGGCCTATAGCGGCTTAGTCTTAGGCGGAGGAGGAGCAAGAGGGTGCTATGAAATTGGCGTTTGGAAAGCGCTTGATGAGGAGCACTTGTCGTTTGATTGCACGGCAGGGACATCCATTGGAGCTTTAGTGGCTGCCATGTATGTGCAGGGATCCTTAGAGGCCATGATCGCTTTTGTTCAGACGCTCAAACCAACGGCTATTGTTTCCGATTTATTTGCCTTTCCGGAAACTCTGGGAGCGCTTGTGGCGAGTCGTAAAGAGATCAGCTCCTTTTTACAAAAATACATCTTCGATGGTAAGGGAGTCGACATCTCTCCTCTTAAACAAGAACTCAATAAGATGTTTAATTGGCAAGCCTTTCATACTTCTCCGATCAACTACGCTTGCATGACCTTTAATGTCACCAAGCGCACTCCACAAGCCTACTTTAAAAGGGAGATGACGGCCCAAAATGCTCAAGACATCATCTTAGCCTCTGCTTCTTGTTATCCAGCTTTTCCAGTACTCAAGATGCATGGCGAAGACTACATCGATGGGGGATATTGGGACAATGTGCCCATTGACCTAGCTCAAAAAATGAAAGCCACCAAAATTTTAGCGGTGGATGTCCAAGGCCCAGGTCTTGTATTGCCAGTGGATCGCAGCCAGATCAACCTCTTTGAGATGAAGCCTTTGTTGCCTTTAGGAAACTTTTTAGACTTTAGTTCTCTTTCGGCTATGCGCAATTTATGGGCGGGGTATTTGGAGACATCCAAAGCGATGCAAACCCTCACTGGCTTTTTTTATACCTTTGAATGCAGTGAGATTGAGGCCATCGCCTTTTGGTCGGGCTACTTGAGCTTTCTTTTTTCGCTCCATCGTATTGTTTTTAAATCCGAGGTGATGGAAACCATTGCGCATTGGGTTTTTGACTATTCCCCTTCGGATTTATCTAAAACCTTAGCCAAAGACAAAGGGTCTTGGCTTCTCATTGAATCTTTAGCGTATGTGGCTGGACTGGATCCGTATCATATTTGGAGTGTACCGGATTTTTTGAGCCACCTTCATCAAAAACTCGAAGCCTTTTACGAGAAAGTGGACGATTTAACTGATCTGTCCACCTTATCGAGTCTTTGGGGCCGAAAGGATTTAGACAAAATGGCCATCATCACCTTATTTTATAAAAACCTTTCTCCTTCTCCCCTAGAGGCGAGCCAAAAACTCGCTCCTTTTGGCTCGGCATATCCTGGTGAGGTGGCTTTAGCGTGGACTTGGTATTTTTTGGAGGTCGTGTATGGAAGAACAAAAGCGTAATCTTTTGCAACACGTCCCGTTGCACAAAAGCGAAAGCGATCGCTATGGTTTAGTGCTTGGTGGGGGTGGAGCGAAGGGTTGTTATCACGTTGGCGTATGGCAAGCACTCAATGAGGAAGGCATCTTTTTTGATGGGGTTTCTGGAACGTCAATTGGAGCCTTGGTGGGGATCTTTTATCCTGGCAATAACATCGAACCCGTGACGGAATTTGTACTCAATATGCAACCCGATCACATTGCGGCCGAGTTACCCCAATTGCCTGTGACATTAAAGGAAAAAATTTTGGGATCGCGCACGATGTTACAATTTGTGATCAAATACTTCGAATCGCGCATGGATATTCGTCCTTTACGGGAACACTTTCGAACAATGTTTAATTATGATTCCTTCAAAGCCTCGCCCATTAAATACGCCTGTATGACCTTTAATGACACCAAAAAGGAAGGGCGTGCCTTTTTCAAAGGAGAAATCACCTCTGAAAATGCAGAAGAAATCGTCATGGCTTCAGCGGCCTGTTATCCTGCCTTTCCCAAAATTCATTTTCAAGCAGAAGACTACATGGATGGCATGTATGCGGATAATGTTCCGATTAGCCTTTTAGAAGTCATTCTTCCTGAAGCCACATGGACAATGGTTGTGGATTTGCATGATCCAGGTGAAGCATTACCTCCTGCTTTAAAACCAGACATGTTTTACATCCAACCTTTGCTTCAACTTGGAAACCCTTTGGATTTTTCGACTCCCCATGCGAAGCGGTTGTATGCCCAAGGGTATTTGGAGGCTAAGAAGTATTTGGGAAAATATCCTGGCTACATCTATACCTTTACTCCTGATGACCAGCCCTTGATTGACATTGTGGAAGACTATTTAGCCCGTCAAATTGCGCAAATGCAAATCGTTTTTCCTAAAGCCGCCCAAACTAAGGATTTCTTATATCGTGGTATGTTGGGCTATTATCCAGCCGACTTGCCTAACGGAAAGCTTGGAAACTACGATCTTGGTCGTTTAGTGGAAGCTCTAGCTCTATTTGCCAAGGTCGATCCCATTGCCCTCTACGATTACCGCACCTTTTTGGAAACTATCGTCCAAAATTTACGCACGCTTAAACTCACTACTCATCTCAATCCTGAAGAGTTTGCCCTAGTGGATGTGGTTGGCCATGTCAAACGAGATGAACTTCCTAACCAACTCTTCAAAATACTCAAACAAAATGGTGGCCACTTCTCTGAGCGCATTGAAAACTTAAAAGATCGTTTTCCGGTCAGTTATGTTTTAGCTGTCATTCGCTATTGTTTAGAGCTTTTGTTAGAACAACTAGACTCGTCAAACCAAAAGCCAAAAGAAATTCCAGAAGAATCGATTTCTTTCACAGATCAAAAAGCTCTAAACAAGGAGCCGATCGAGGAAAAAGAAACACATGTCTCTCAAGTCACTCCTTCAGCTTCCTTATCTCCAGTTCTCTCTATAGAGGAGTCTAAGCCTTTAAATAGATCCTTAAACCAAGAAGCCAAAACACAAAGCGAAAAAGAAGATTAAAAAAGCGGATAGCGAATTCCTAAAATTCATTAGAAGTTCTTTTTATTGAGTCTCCTCGATATCCAATTTGGAGATTAAGCTAGGTAGAAAATTTAAATAAAATTTGGAATTTTGATGCCTACTCATGTTATAAGTAAAGGGAATCATTAGCCTTTTCCCCGCATGCGCGGGGATGATCTTGATTAAGGCTGATGATTCATAAATCAAAATTTGAGTAGGAATTAAAAAGAGAGTTTGTACGAATTTACATTCTGGAAATTCGTTACAAACCCTTTTTTTATCTTTTGAGTCAAACAGATGGTTGAAAAGCGACCATAAAAACTTCGCTATCAAGCTTTAGCCAGCTCTGGATCGAACCATTTGAAGCGAGTGTCCATATCGAGTTCAATGTCGATGGGTTTATGGGTAAAGGGTTGCACAAAAGAGAGCTTGTAGGCTTGAAGCATCAACCCTTTGTTGTTGCGAACCATTCCATACAAGGGATCATTCATAATCGGGTATCCAATGTTGGAAAGGTGAACGCGAATTTGATGTTTGCGGCCAGTAGAAATGTCGGCACGCACGAGTGACTTATCCTGAATTTTGTTTCCACAAGAGCGCAAATCTTGTGGTGCCAAAGGCATCTTGCACTTTCATGCAAGCACAGACTATATCTTCACCTGCACCATGATGTGTTCAGGGCTGCCCACTTCGGGATCGCTTGATCCCTACTTCCTTAAGGAATAGTCGTTGAACCGTCTTCTATTCGAAGCTTGGCTGCTGATTGCCCGTTATTAAGCCTTTAGGCTTACGCCATGAGCCATCCAACTGCTTTTTTCTACTTTCGTGGCCATCACACTTGCCTTTTCAAAGCGATGTTGTGGCGCAGTTGGCTTTGGGGGTTTCCAGCAATTCGAGCAGATATTGTTTCTACACGTTTCCATGCAGACTGACTGTTGGCCAATCAAAGAGTTTTAAACGTTGAATGTGGGTATGAGCAGGTTTCCCTTTTTTATACACCATCATCTTTTCCGCTTCATGACGGTTGCGGGCGATAGGGTTGTTGATGTCGATGTCGCGATTGGCCACACGACCATCCACGACGGCTAAGTATTGCTTTTTAGCTGTCCCATCTTCGAATTGTTGATCCAAATACGCCTTAGTCAGGGGATGTTTGGAAAAGAGAACTAATCCAGAAGCCTCATAGTCGATGCGGTTAACGGGTTGAGCAGGAAAGCGGGCCCCATTTTGTTGGAGATAGGCATTTACGCGGGCGGTGAGGGTATCATCACTTTGGCCATCGCCATGGACCAATAAAAAGGGCTTTTTATTTACCACCAAGCACCAATCGTCTTCATAGACTACAGGTACTCCTCCATAAAACACAGGGGTATCCTCTTGAAAATCATACGTATCATCCACAAGAGCC
>JAAVAY010000082.1 GCA_014803815.1 Allobaculum sp.
GTCGTTCCAATAACGGAAGGTCAAACGCTTTGGGCAAATATGGCGACCGTTAGTTATGGCGAAGATCCAAATAATCCAGAAGAAACGGTTCCATCCAATACCGTTGTGATTGAAGAAAATCCAGCTTCCGCTAAGATTAAGCTTTTCAAAGAGCAACGCAAAATTGTAAATGGAGTGGCTTCAGAATGGAATACTCAAGATCGAATCAATCCAATGATGGTCAATGGCGGAGATGTGGTGGAATATCGAGTTACCGCTACAGTTCAAGGCCAAACACCTCTTCATAACGTTACCATTCGCGATCAAATTCCAAATTATGAAGGCTCCCCAGGACTTCTCATTTTGGATGAAAACTCTTTGAGTGGAAATGTAACCTTCGACAATGGTCTGATTACTTGGAACATTGGCACAATGCAACCAGGGGAAAGTCAAAGCGTGACTTTCCAAGTCTTAGTTCCAAAGACAGAAGGAATCACACTTTGGTCTAATGTCGCAACAGTTAGCCATGGTGAAGATCCAAACCATCCAGAAGAAACTATTTCTTCCAATGTGGTAACGATTGCGGAAGGTCCCAATACTGGAGAACCCGATATTTCGCTCGTTAAACAACAACGTTTAATTCGTAATGGCGTGGCTTCAGATTGGAACACCCAAGGTAAAGACAATCCGATGGCTGTTCAAGCCAACGATATTGTGGAATACCGCTTAGTTGTAACCAATACAACTGCCCATGCTGTACCCAACGTTGTGGTAAAAGATACGATTCCATCGCCTTTGGGAAGCAATGCACAATTGACGCTGATTGATCAGAAGACGACCAAGGGAAGTACTCGAGTGGATGGCCATGTTCTCATCTGGGAAATTGGAAATATGGCTCCTCAAGAAGTTGTGAATGTCTACTTCCAAGTTCGTGTTCCNGCGGTAAGCGTTGCTACTTTATGGCCAAATATTGGATACGCCACCTATGGTGAAGATCCAAATCATCCCGATAAAGAAGTGCCTTCCAATGAAGTGGATATTCGTGAAGATCCAGGTACCCCTGGAAATACTCCACCAAATACTTCTAATACCACTCCAAACTCACCAAACACTCCGACTACACCCAATACCAATAACACCAACAATACTTCAAATTCTGAGACCTCAAGTAGTTCCAAAAATCCAGCTACTAAGCCAGGAACCTATGCGACAACAGGAGCTAACACCAACACCAATACTTGGATCATTGTTGGACTTGTTTCGTTAGCGGTATTGTGTTTAGGAGGCTATTNGTGGTCAANCANTAANAANAGAAAATAAGTCGCATTGAACAAGATTTCCTGTTCAATTTAGATTCTTAATTCTTAAGTTTTCAATTGAATGTACTAAGTCAAAGGTATGAATTTTAAAGTTCGTACCTTTTTCTTATGGTTTCTTGATAAGAAATTCAATAAAACTAAAAGACTTGATAAAAAAGGACTTATCTCTTATTTCCACTTACTCAGAGGAGACTCACAATGTGTATTGGTTTCTAGAAGAAGGATTTCTAAACACTTTTAAACNCTTTTTAAATTAGATAAAGAAGACATAAAAGAATAGATAATGAAATAAATATGAAAAAGAAAGCTTAATGGAGAGAAATAGTTTTCTAAAAACAAAAATATTTGATTTACGATCCTTCCAAAATAGGCATTCTTTTTTGTTTAAGATCAGCCTACTGAATAGAAATTTTTTCACTTCACTGAGCGTGAAAATGAAAACGTTTACTGTTCACAAACATTTTCATGGAAACTTTCAGGTAATTTTTCATTGAAACCACTCCCAAATTGTAAATAATGTAAAGCATCAAAAAGCTTGATTGTGTCAAATTCCCTTTATAAAATGGGATCANCAAGAGGCGATAGGCCGATGGAGGATAGAATTATGTTTGCAAAATTATTTACTGTATTGTCTTATTTCAATGCGAATGATTGGCTTAACGAGTCCGTTGTCTGCGCACAGTTAACAAAACAACTTCATTAATGATATAAAATAATTGCACTTGTCTATCTGGAAACGGTTTCCCCCAACCGTTTCTTTTCTTTTTACTCCCTATTTTTTTCTTCTAAAATCTTTACTCTNTTTCCTAAAGAAGAAGCTTTTAGATTCCCTCATTTCATTTTTTGAATAATAAAACGAAGGAATTTTCATTAAATCTTTATTTCAAATTTGAACTTTTTTGTTTTCTCAAAGATTTAAAGAGGTAGTTTTAGCCAAAGGCTTACATTGAGCATTTTTGAAAAATAGACCTATAAGAACTCATCTCTTTTTATAAGATCATTACTCATGCTAGAATCCAGACAGACAAAGGAGAATTTACATGGAACTTAAATTTGAACCATTTTATCAACAATTGCTTGATGAATTAGCGGCTTATACTTTAGCCATTTCCACTGTTTATTCCGATCAGATGACTATTGCTCCTAAAAAAGGAGCTATGCGCGCAAATGAAGCTCTAGCCTTCTTATCAGGAATGGCTTTTAAACTG
Organism: Allobaculum sp.; assembly: GCA_014803815.1. The sequence goes on from JAAVAY010000082.1 coordinate 2,507, forward strand.
GAAAACGATCCAGAAATGGTAAAAAAAATAGAAGCCTATGCGGCCTCTTTACCAGAAGATTCTTTAGAGAAGAAAGAATTGGATTTACGCTTGCGTTCTTTAGAAGATACAAAATCCATTCCTAGTGATGTTTATCAAAAATCAGTTCAAGAGCGCGCCAATGCGGAAACGGCTTGGCATGAGGCGAAGGAAAAATCGAATTATGAATTGTTTAAGCCTCACTTGAAAAATGTTGTCAACAATTCTTTAAAGTTGGAGAGCTATTCTCCTCGCTTTAATGGCCATAACAGCTATGATCTGCTTCTTGATAAATTTGAACCGGGAATGGATACCCAACAATACGATGCTTTCTTTGAGGTATTGAAGGAAGAACTCATTCCTTTTATTGAAAAAATTCGAAATGCTAAACAAATCGATACCACCATTATGGCTCAAGATTGTGACGTTCAAAAACAAGATGTTTTGGGTCAATATGTCTTGGATCTTTTAAAGGCCGATCGAGATCGGGTGTATATGGGAACGACAGAACATCCCTTCACCAATTTTTTAAGCCATGATGATGTGCGCATTACGACCCATTATTATCCCCATCGATTGATGAGTGCGGTTTTATCCACGGTTCATGAATATGGGCACGCCTTATACGCTCTTCAAACGGATCCAGACTTTGATAAGACAGCTTTAGCTGATGCGATAGGATGTGCAGCCCATGAATCCCAATCTCGCTTTTTAGAAAACCACGTTGGACGCACGCAAGCCTTTTGGGATGCTTTGTATCCCAAAATCGTAGAACTCTTTCCTCAATTTCAAAATGTCTCTAAAGAAGAGCTATACCGCATGGTCAATGCATCCGAATGTGCGCTCATTCGTACGGAAGCGGATGAACTCACTTATCCTTTGCACATTCTTATTCGCTATGAAATTGAAAAGATGATGGCGGATGGAAGTTTAAATTATGATGAATTGCCTACGATTTGGGCCGATAAATATGAACAATATCTTGGTGTTCGTCCTCAAAACGATCAAGAAGGTGTCTTACAAGACATGCATTGGTCTGCTGGAGATATTGGCTACTTTCCTAGCTATGCTCTTGGATCCGCTTTTGCCGCCCAACTTTATGAAAAGATGGCCGAAGAACTCGATGTATCCGAACTGATTGCTCACAATGAATTTGAAACCATAGCAAAGTGGCTTGAAGAAAATGTCCATCATTATGGGGCTTTAAAACCCATGAAAGAAATCGTCCAAGAGGTAAGTGGTAAACCTTTTGATCCTTATATTTATACCAATTATCTCAAAGACAAATATTCTAAACTCTATAATTTAGAAGAAGAATAAGCGATAAAGATAAAGCCCTGGCCAGTTTCCAGGGCTTTTCTAATCTTCTTTCGTTTGACGAAGTCGTGGTTCAAAGTTTTGGGCGGCTAAAACGATCAGTTTTGAGGCATCCCCTAAAGAAAAACTTCCTGTATCAATACAGANGTCAAAGTAGAAAGCTTTTCCCCATTTACGGGCGGTGAAGTACTGATAATGCGCTTTTCGACGCTTATCTTTTTCTCGCAAGCGTTTTTCAATGGGTACGTCGATTTCCCCATATTCTTGTAAAATGCGTTTTTTCCGTACCTCTTCATTGGCGTATACAAAGCAACTCAGCACGTTTGGATCGTTACGAAGTAAATAGTCAGCGCAACGCCCTACAATGACACAATTTCCCCTTTGAGCGAGTTGAAAAATAACCCGCCCTTGGGCTTCAAAGAGCTGTTCATTGAGGTTAAAGCCAAACGTATTGGAAGAAAGAACACCCGCAAAGCGACTTTGTTCTTCACTGTTTTCTTCAATAAAGTTGGTCGCAAAGCCTGTTTCTTTTCCAATTTTCTCTACGATGTTCCAATCGTAAAAATCATATCCTAAAGCATCAGCCACCATTTTTCCCACGGTTCGACCCCCAGAACCAAATTCACGGGTAATGGTAATCACGGAAGCAGTCATTTTGTGAATGAACCTCCAATCTCTCATTATTCGGATAAAAAACAATTGCCAGAGATGATTCCTTTCCTTAATAGAGACCATACCTAGTTATAAAATTTTAACATACAAAGAAAGCCTTTTCATATCTATGAAAATCATCCGATTTTGTGGTTTAGGCCTTATTCGAAACAAAACAAAGGAAAAGAAAAAGCGCCTCTCTAGGCGCAAAATGAATTAAAGCTCAAAGGATTTGTCGTTAGCTCCATATTGATCGTAATAGGCTTTGAGACGTTCTTCGAGATCTGCATCCATTAGACCTCTCTCTTTTAAACTCAAAGCCACTTCGGGCATGGAAACGATGGCAGCAGTAGGAAAACCATAGGTATCTTTCACTTCTTGTAAAGCTGAATTTTGCCTTTTTCCTTTTTCCGCACGATCTAAGGACACCATCAATCCCTTGATCTCTACATTGGCTGCATTTTTTACTTTTGGAACCGTTTCTTCCATAGATTTACCTGAAGTCGTGACATCTTCAATCATGATCACACGATCTCCATCCTGAAGCTTTGTTCCTAAAAAACTTCCCTTATCCGCTCCATGATCTTTATCCTCTTTGCGATCGCTGCAATAGCGAACTTCTTTACCAAATAGGTCATAATAAGCTTCTGCTGTAACGACGGCTAAAGGAATTCCTTTATAGGCTGGACCAAAGAGGACATCAAAATCATCTCCATATTGATCATGAATAGCTTTAGCATAAAATTCCCCGAGTTTACGCAGTTGACGACCATTCTCATATCCACCTGCATTCATAAAGAAGGGAGAAATCCGTCCCGATTTCAAAGTAAAGGTTCCAAATTTCAATACTCCACTCTCTAGCATGAAATCGATAAAATCTTGTTTATATTGTTCCATTTCCTTGTCCTCGCTTCATTGAATTCAAAATATTCTATCCTAATTTTTCTTCAAAACAAAGCTAAGAATGATAACTATCTTCTTCAAAGGCAAAGATAAAGAAGTGACTAAAAAAGCCGCCTACAAAAGCGACTTAGGAGATTTAACGATGATTGGGTTCCAATTCTTCTTTCAGTCCAACTAAAATTCCAGCTAGAGCGCTTAAAATGAGCATAGCGGAAATGACGATAACAATCCATTTGTTTTCTTGCATAGAAATTCTCCTTTTAACTGCTAGTGTAATCCAAAATCATCTATAGATAGGTTGCGCCTACTATACTTCTTTTCCTTATCACTAAGCACATATCTTGCCTCACTTTTTGAATTATGGCAGGCTGTGACCATGTCAAATTTTTCAGAAAATTCCAACGAAAATTCCTCCAAACGCCCAACTTGGATGGTCATTCTCACTTTGATCGTAATTATTGCTCTAGTGATTGTCTATGTCTTGTCTTTTAACTAAAAAGCCAAGGAAAGATATAAAAGGACTAAAAAATTTTTCAATCATTCCGTAAAAAATTCCAGTGCATAAAACGGAAGGATAGTAAGAAAAACGTGTAAGATAAATCTATAAAGAAAAGGGAGGTCATGTAATCATGACAAAAGATGAATTCAAAAAAGTTCTCGAAACAGCAGTAGGTGGTACTGCTTATGGTAACGAAATTATCGAAGATCTCGTTGCTCATTTCGACGAAACCGGCAAATATGCCCAAAACGCTAAAGATCGTCTCGATGACAGACTTGGCTCTTTAAAAGGCTGGGAAAAGAAACATCGTGAAGAAGGCGATACGGTTAAAGCAGACGAAGAAGCTGAAAAAATCGCTATCGTTGAAAAAGCACTCGCAGCTATCGCTTAAGTTTACGGCTTTAAAAGCGAAGGTTTAGTCTTCGCTTTTTCTTTTTTTGATCCTTTCCACCTTTTTTCAATAAAACCACTCTTATTAATCCAAAAAGAATAGAAAAGAAAGACATTAAAAGGTGAGAAAAGCGAGAGAAAATGAAAATTTCTTCATTTTTAGAGTGTTAAAAACCATTGAAATGTGGGAAATAGAGTATACTAAATAAGTAAAGAAAAGGGAGGTCATGCAATCATGACAAAAGATGAATTCAAAAAAGTTCTCGAAACAGCAGTAGGCGGAAGCGCTTACGGTGACGAAATCATCGAAGATCTCGTTGCTCACTTCGACGAAACTGGCAAATATGCTCAAAACGCCAAAGATCGTCTCGATGACAGACTCGGTTCTTTAAAAGGCTGGGAAAAGAAACATCGCGAAGAAGGCGACACAGCTAAAGCTGACGAAGAAGCTGCTAAAATCGCTATCGTTGAAAAAGCTCTTGCTGCTATCGCTTAATACCAACCAACACGACATATAAGTGGAGATGAAAATCTCCACTTTTTTTATTTAGTTTCTTTTAAAAATTGATTCCCCAAGCTAAAAGATAAAAAAAGTTTTACTAGAATTCATTCTTAGAAAAAGCCAAGATCCATTTCAATGGAGCCAAATAAAGAACATATTTTTAATATTGATAGAACGACTATCGCCCTGAAAAAAGTCAATTTCATAAAAGATGTTAACTCACATACCTTTTGCGATAACAAGCCTCTTAGGAAAGAAGAAGTAAAAATGA
>JAAVAY010000083.1 GCA_014803815.1 Allobaculum sp.
AGACAATGAAACGAGCCATTTGGTTTTTAGTGGCTGCCCTTTTCCTTTTATTGGTCATCGAACCCAATCTCACTTATCAATTGCAAGAACCCTTGGCTAAAATTCCTACTTACGATGAGAATGCCGCCTTTCGCACCAACAACGATGTGGAAACTCCACTCGCTAAGTCTAAGGCCCTAATCTATATCGATCCCGCTCGCGGAGGAAAAGATACAGGATATAAAGGGGCAGGGCAGATGGCTGAAAAAGACTTATTGATGCAATTGGCTTTAGCTATTGGGGATGCCCTTGAAAAAGCAGGATATTGCATCGAATATGGTCGCTGGTATGACAACATACCAGCTTGTAGTGATGAAGAAAGCTGTGAAAATGCTCGCCTACAAGAAGCCAAAGATCTTCAAGCGGATTATGTGTTGGCCTTAGCGATGAATCAAGATTCCTCCCTTCATCGCGGCTATTCACTTTTTACCCAACCTAATGCCACTTTAGAAGCGCTGGCGAATGAATTGGCTACTCAAATTCAAATTACAAGCTACTCGAGCTTTGAAGGCATTGATACCGATCACTACTTATCCTTTCCCGTTTTGCGGGATTCCTCCATTCCTTCCATTCTTTTACAAGCAGGTTACATCACCAATCCCTCTGATTATGCCAAACTGGCCGATACCAAATTTCAAACCCGCTTAGCTAATGCGATTGCCCAAGCTTTTTTGAATATCATTGATTAATTTTAAGTTTTTCCCTTAACCAAGGGAAAAAGATTTTGAAAATCGCTTTCATGAAAATTTGTCTTGAAAAATTTACTTAGTGTACGATTTTCAGGAATCTTTTTTAGGGCTTTGGATTTTTTTTATTTTTTCCTCATCAGAAGGATTCTTGAAGCCTACAATGAAAGAAAGAAAGGAATTACCCACTTGGACGGTGGGAAATTGAGGATTGTATGAGCACAAAAGACATCTTCCACGGTCACATTTTTTCCGTTGTCCAAAAACAAATGGATGTCAATGGACAATGGCTTTGGCGTGACATTGTAGTCCATCCAGGAGGTGCGGCGGTATGTGCGATCTTGGAAAACAAGATTTTATTGGTCAAACAAAGCCGCGCAGCCCTCAATGGGCAAGAAACCCTAGAAATTCCAGCTGGAACCCTTGACCCAGGTGAAGCGCCAGATGCGACCGCCTTGCGTGAACTCAATGAGGAAACTGGTTATACGGCCGATCATCTCTCTTTGATCAGCGCCTTTTGGCCTACTCCGGGTTACGATACCGAAGTTATCTACGTATACTATGCGCACAATCTGCAAAAAGCGACCCATCGTTTGGCGATGGACGATACAGAAAATATCACCTTGGTTTGGATGGATTTAGAAGAAGCCTATAGCCAAGTTAAAAACCAAACCATTCGTGATGGAAAAACCATTTTGGCTATTCAACACGCCATGCTACAAAAAGCGGGAGTATAGAAGGCCAAGAAAGCGATTTTTAAAAGACATCTTCGATATAAGGTTATAGAGATGAAGAGAAGGTTTGTTTTCTTGACTTTTTAATAGGGAAAACCAAGAAAGCAAACTTTCCCTTTTGAAATTGAGTAATCTTACTTGTGAGAAGAGATTAAAACACCACAGAAAGGAGACCTCCATTGCAAAACTTTATTTTTATTTCCCCCAACTATCCGGAAAACTATTGGATGTTTTGCCGCGGATTAAAAAAAGCGGGAGTTCGTGTACTGGCCGTGATTGATACCGACTACGATCACCTAAAACCAGAATTGAAAGAAAACATTGATGATTGTTATAAAGTTTCCTCTTTCCATGACTATAAGGAAGTGTATAAAGCGGTAGCTTTCTTGGCTTATAAGTATGGAAAACCAGATTGGATTGAATCCAACAACGAAGCTTGGCTGTCCTTGGATGCCCATTTGCGCGATGACTTTAATGTGAAATCTGGCTATTCTTTAGAAGAAATTCAAGTGTTCCAATCCAAATCGGGGATGAAGTCCTTTTATGAACAGGCCGGTATTCCAGTAGCGCCTTATGCTTTACCCGCCACTTTAGAGGATTTAGAAAAATTTGCCCAAAAATATGGCTATAACCTCGTTTTAAAACCTGATGTTGGAGTAGGGGCAAGCCATACTTGGCATATTCACAACCAAGAAGAATTGAAAAAATTTTGGGAAGAAGCTCAAAAGCTAAACCAACAAATGATTGTAGAAACCTTCGTCGATGGCACCATTCAAACTTTAGATGGTCTTGCCGATAAAGATGGAAACATTCGTTTCTTAGCCAGTATGGGTTATGTGTCTAACTGTATGGATTCCGTACAAAACCACGATTCCATTGGATCCTACTACAATTTTGATATTTCCGAGAAAGATCGTGAAATTGCGCAAAAAGTCGTGAAGTCCTTTGGCATTCGCAATCGTTTTTTCCACGGTGAATACTTTGTACTGAATTCCGATCACAAAGGTCTTGGCAAGAAAGGCGATTTAATTGGCCTGGAAATGAACTTCAGACCACCTGGAGGATTCTGTCCCGATTTGATCAACTACAGCTACGATGTCGATGTGTATGACTTGTGGGCCCAAGTGTTGATGAATCAATCTTGCCCTGACTATGAAAAGGCACCCTATTCGGCCGGATTTGTGGGTCGTCGTACGGGGCTTGACTATACATATTCTTTAGAAGAATTAACGGGTAAATACCAAAATGAACTGCTTGGGGTAGAAGTTTTACCTCCTGCATTTGCCAATACGATGGGAGATGTCACCATCAAAACCCGTTTCACCTCTCCTGAACGTCGTCAGCAATTCTACCTCGATTCCTTTAGTAGAAAGTCTGATGCTTCGTGATCGTAAAGCATGATTTGTATGCTCCTACATTAGGGCGGGATGTCACTCTTCATCTTTATTTGCCCGATACGTATTTGCATTCCCAAGAACAATATCCTGTCCTTTACATGTTCGATGGTCACAACCTCTTTTATGATGAGGATGCGACCTATGGGCGTTCTTGGCGGTTGTTAAGTCACTTAAATGCGTTACCAGAAGATCTCATCGTGGTAGGCATCGAATGCTCTCATGAAGGAAACGAACGCTTGATTGAATACGCTCCTTATCCTTTTTACGATATGGAATTTGGGGGCCACTTTCCTGCCAAAGGCAAACAAACCATGGAATTTATCGTGTATACGGTAAAGCCTTATATTGATATGCACTTTCCTACTCTTCCGGATCGCAATCACACGTGGATTGGAGGATCGAGCTGTGGGGGCTTAATGAGTCTTTATGCTTTATACGCTTGGTCGAAGACGTTTTCCAAAGCGATTGCTTTATCCCCTTATGTCCTTCCAAGTGAGTCTTCTCTCTTTTATTGGGCGAGTCATGTACGGATTAAGCATCCCTCTTTTCTTTATNTTTCTTGGGGAGCCCAAGAAGGAAACACTGGTCATGAATTCATTCAAGAAACCAAGGTGCTCACAACCTTAGCCAATATCTTATTGCGCAAAGGTGTCAAGATTCAATTTGATGTCTATCCTTTTGGAGAACATTGTGAAGCTCAGTGGGAAAGCCAAGCCGATACGTTTTTGAGGTTTTTGTTTCAATGAATCGAAAACCTGTAGTTCAAACGCTTCCTTCCTTTTCCGGCCGCACATTGGTGATCTCGGATATCCATGGTTCTTTGGATCTTTACCAAGATCTTTTACAAAAGTGTCACTATATTCCTGGACAAGATCGCTTGATTTTATTAGGCGACTTGGTAGAAAAGGGAGAGCAAAATTTAGAGTTGGTTCATTTTTTAATGGAACAAGCTAAAACTAAGCATGTCTATATGACCATGGGCAATTGCGATTTTGTGGCAAAAAACATCTTGTATTCCTATCGCTTAGATTATTTGCGCGAGGTTTTATTAGCGCGCTCAAATTCTTTGATTCATGAAATGATTCAAGAACTGGGCTTACCGCCCCTTGATTCCCAGACAGATATGGATGTTTTAGCAGCTACCCTTCGTAAGCATTACTTAAAGGAACTTGCGTTTCTGAATGATTTGCCTCATGTTCTAGCTACTCCTACTGCCACCTTTGTTCATTCAGGTCTAATAGATGAACAAACGTATGCTCAAGATTTTCGCTACATCATGGCCAACTACCACTTTGGTCGACAAGACCATCATTTCTCTAAACCTGTGGTGGTAGGCCATATGCCAATTAGTGAATATTGTCCAACGATCGCCTGTTTCAATCCGCTCTTCAATCAAGAAAAGAACATTCTTTTCATTGATGGGGGCAACCAGGTCAAACGGGCTGGACAACTCAACGCCTTGATCTTTTGGAATGATGACTTCACTTTTGAGCATTTGCGCTTCGAAAGTGTGGATGACTTATTGAGAGTATCCGTGAAACATACTACCCATCCGAGTACTCCTGATCCCTTTTTTGTGACCTGGGCTGATGGAAAGGTAGATATTTTAGAGGATCATTCCAAATACGTTTTGGCCTATTCGCCGGCTTTAGAACGTGAAATTGAAGTGGATAAAGCCTTTTTAACTCAGGATGGAGATTCCATGCGTGCTTCCAATTTCACCAATTATGAAATGCCTCTTGAAAAAGGGGAGATCGTTTCTGTAGTCAACCTTTGGGATGATAAGGCACAGATTAAGAAGAATGGCCAGCTAGGCTGGACGTATCGCTCTAATCTGGATATCGATCCAACTCTTGTTTCTTTTGATCTACGTTAAGTTTATAGGCTTTACCTTCTAATCTTAAGATGTCACTGACCTGAACTCCTAAAGTGGACTCACTTTAGGAGTTTTTTGGTTTTGGCAAATAAAAACGCTCATCGCAAAGAATGAGCGTTTTCAAGTCAGTTAGAATGAAGATTTGAGATTAATCCAGAGAAGGTGACATCCTCCCCCGCCTCNNNAGGTGGGGCCTTCCTTTCGCACAAGCGAACANTCGNTTCTCGTTCGATAGCACTACTGTGCTAAGCATAAGCGAGCTATCCTCGTCGGTTCTATGAAGTGGGTATGCGGTTGCTAACCGCATCCCTTCGTTTTGGATGTTGATAGCTGCGTTTACATCTCTATCATGGTGCGTACCGCACTTCTGATACTAAGTTTCTTCGTTTCAGGATTTTTGTAACCACAAACATTACAGGTTTGAGAGCTTG
>JAAVAY010000084.1 GCA_014803815.1 Allobaculum sp.
TGTGATCTTCTTTTGAAAAAGGATGCGGCGTTTTGGCCAAAAAGCCTTCTTCATTCACGCGCAAACTCTCTTTTTCTAAACCAATGTTGCCGTTCAACAAAAGTCGCCGAACTTCTGGATTTTCACTATGAAGCATACGATTTTCTCCTTGAAAAACCATTTCCTTTTGGCCAAGTTTCCAGATTAGCTAAAGAGAGGAGTGGATAAGTAGCGATCTCCAGTGTCGGGTAGGAGAACGACAATGGTTTTTCCTTCATTTTCTGGACGCTTAGCCAGTTCGATGGCAGCCCATGTAGCCGCTCCAGAAGAAATACCAACGAGTATCCCTTCAGATTGACCAATTAACTTTCCAATAGAAAAAGCGTCCTCATTTTCTACGGTGATGATCTCATCATAAATATCTGTATTCAAAACTTGAGGAACGAATCCAGCGCCAATGCCTTGAATTTTGTGTGCTCCTGGCGTACCTTTGCTTAAAACTGGAGAGGTGGCTGGTTCTACAGCCACAATTTTAACATCGGGATTTTTTTCTTTGAGATACTCTCCCACGCCTGTTATCGTTCCACCAGTTCCGACTCCCGCTACAAAGATATCCACTTGTCCATCTGTATCTTCCCAGATTTCGGGCCCAGTGGTTTTTTTATGAATCGCAGGGTTGGCGGGATTGACAAATTGGCCAGGAATAAAGCTATTGGGAATTTCTTGGGCCAATTCCGAAGCCTTGGCGATAGCTCCCTTCATTCCCTTAGCGCCTTCTGTCAACACAACTTCTGCTCCATAGGCTTTCATCAATTGCCGACGTTCGATGCTCATGGTTTCTGGCATTACGATAATAATTCGATAGCCACGCGCTGCTGCGACTGATGCCAGTCCAATTCCGGTGTTTCCAGAGGTGGGTTCAATGATCACGGAACCAGGCTTAAGCAGTCCTTGCTCTTCGGCATCATCGATCATAGCTTTGGCAATGCGATCCTTTACGCTGCCCGCTGGGTTCAAATACTCAAGCTTTGCTAAAATTTTGGCCTTGAGCTTTTGATCGTTTTCAATGTGAGTGAGTTCTAAAAGCGGAGTTTTGCCGATCAATTGATCAGCTGAGGAATAAATATTAGACATAGGCCCTCCTTATCGTTCAAGTTTTTGGTCACAGGTATCTCTCGTTATAAAAACCTATTAACCTTATGGGTTTATATGAATTATACTGAAGGCCTTTTTAACCTGTCAAAAGATCGCAAGAAAAATCGCTTTATTGCTTTCTTATTGTTGGAAACGTATGGTTTAACCAGAGAATAAACCTAGTAGGTAAGAAAGGAGTGCTTAAAATGTTGATTTCGACAAAGGGCCGATATGCCTTACGCGTGATGATTGATTTAGCGGAGCATCAAAAAGAGGACTTTATTCCTTTAAAAGTCATCGCCAATCGCCAAGAGATTTCCGAAAAATATTTAGAGAGCATCATCAAATTGTTGGTCAAAGCGCAATTGGTCAGTGGCCTACGCGGCAAAGGAGGAGGTTATCGACTCACGCGTTTAGCGGATCAGTATACCGTTAAAGAAGTTTTAAGCCTGACCGAAGATTCTTTAGCGCCCGTTCCTTGTTTAAAAGCCCAAGGACAAAGTTGCCCACGCGCCACGTCTTGTCGCACGCTGCCTTTATGGAATGGCTTGAATGAGGCCATTGATCAATATTTGAGTGGCATGACGATTGCCGATCTTATGGAACAGGGAGAAGTAGGAAATGATTACGTAATCTAAAAAAGACACCTCTATGGGCGAAGTGCCTTTTTCTTTAGGTCCAAATCTCCTCTTTGGGCAATAAGAAGCCATACAAAATTTTCTTTTCCGTTTCACTGGCTTCATCCATTTCAATTCGATTTTGAATTTTGGGAATGAGCTGATCCCGATGAGCTATGAAGGCCTCCATATATTGAGGATGGTGAGCAAAGTTTTTCCACATATAATTGGAGAAATCGACTTGAGTATAATCGAAGTGATCGGGATCCAATAAAAATTGCAAGTGGGGACGCCCTGGCGCGAGTTCTTTGAGCACGCGAATGTCTTCGATTTTTTGGTTGAGATANAAAAGATAGACNCAATCGAGTTTGGTTTCCACTTGTTCAAAAGAAAATCCCATTCCCTCTTTTTTGCTCATTTTCAAAATTTCGCTTAAAAATTGAGAAATAGAGTGTTCTTCTAAGGCAAGCCATCCAGAAAAGACAAAATCATAAATNGCTTCTGGTTCAAGCAAAGCAAAGTGGTTNGATAAGAAATCTTTATANTTNGTTTGCGTCTGATCTNTAGCGATATACGGATAAAACAAACGCAACAACGTTACCTTATCTTGAAATTTCTCAATTTGATCCACAATCTTTTCAATGCGATTAGTCGTTTCTTCATCTGGCGTTAAAAAGTAGCCCAACAAATGACGTAAACTTTCAAAATTAACCTTATTGGCGTACTCTAAAAAATGTTTGCGACTGACAATGGTTATGATCTGTTCCAACACTTCCCAATCTCGCTCAAAGGGAAGATTACGACAGAGCTTAGCGAGTTCCTTTAAGCTTTGGCGAAAATCGGGCCAGTCGATAGAAAAAAACTTAGTGATGATTTCCTTATTTTTGATCAATTGTTGAATCGCAACCACGATTTTCTTTTGGTTTTCTTCATCTAAATCCACCAAGTTCAATAAGATGATGAGATTGGAGAGAAGAGAAAAAGACGATTTTTTAAAGCCATACGTATGNCCTTTNACAATAGAGCGACAAATGTTTTGAAAACAATCGGTTAAAAANGTCACTTCTTGNACNCCGATGTTCAAACGNCTCACATTNTACGTTTTGATCAAAGTACTCAAATCTTTAGGCGCAATAAATTTACTTAAAATGTCAATGTCCAAATAGTCTACAGGATATTTTTGATTGGGAATGAGAAGCTCCCCTAGCATATAGGAAGGCTTTTCCGCTACATCGCTATTGGCACATAAGATGGCTTCAATATAGGGATGAAAAAAGCTCTTTACTCCTTTCACCCCTTGATAAAGCGCGTGGTTGTTGTAGTAGAAAAAATATTGGGTCAGGGCGATTTGTTTGAGCGTGTAAATCTTTTCATAAACCATTCGCATTTCTAAATACACTTTGTGAGTGCTCATATTTTCCTTGAGGACTTGTAACGCCTTGTGCATCGCTAAGCGCTCTTTTGAGTTTCCACTATCCAATTCGAGATACCCTGAAAACATTTCACGTTCTTTACGTGAAGAGAGATTGTCGATGAATTGCCGCCCTTGAGTGAAATCAAACGTAAAGCTTCTTTGTTGGGCTAAAACGGCCGTGTTGTACAAATAGGCAACTTTTTGATCCAATTTTAAAAGGGAAACATCGATTTCCGGCTGTTGCTTGAGGATGTGATCATAGCCATGAAGAATGCTCTGATAAAAGACCCATTGATTGAAATCAAGGGGATCTTTTTTTTCTTGGATCGCTTGTAAAGCGATTTGCAGCTTGTCATATTGGTTGGTTAAATAGAGGCTAAAGAGTTTATCCTGAAATAAACTGTTTTGGGAAAACTGAGTGAGAGAATAAAAATTCGTCTTTTGATCTTTCACCCCTAAAATGCCTTCAATCCCTGCATTGAGAAACAACTGCTTCAATTGATCAGCTTCTTTTTCCTTAGAATTCATGAAGTCTACCAAACGGGTATAGCTCCATTCGGAAAAAAGGCGCAAATTTGTACCTTGTATCTTGTAGTTTTTGACGTACAAAAAATTCAAGATTTGTTCATAGCTTACAAAGTGAAACTGGCGCATGAAGTGAATCGCTTTTTTAATGGAGGAAAGATTTTTCTCTAAAGCGGGATCCGCAATCACCTGTAAAAAGCTATAGAGTCGTTTTCCAAGTTCGTTGGTTAAACTCTTAGGAATAACTGGAACCAAAGGCATGGAATGGATGTTGATGAGTTCAACATTGTTGCTGGTAAAGTAAGCTTGTTGAATGGGATCCACGGTTTCTTGATCTTGAATGAGATAGCCTACCCTCTGATTTTCATCGAGAGCTCCATTTTGGGAGCGCATATAATTGAGCCAACTCAAAATGAGCTTGATGTCATAATCGTTAAGCGAATACCCTAAAAATAAAACGATGTGGTCAGCCACCAACGACTTGATGAAGTGCTCAATTAAAACGTGATTATGCGAATAATTTAAATAGTCCTGCTCTTTTAACACCATGCTCTCTGGATCCGCCATGTCTCCATGCATCTTGATGATGTACTTACTTTTATCGGTGGTGAGCAAGTCTTTATCGTGAACGATGACTTCATATTGTTCGCGAAAGATGTGTTTAGAGGATTCTAAAAGCTGATCATAATTAGTCGTGATGATGTGGACAGGATTGATGTTAAAGATGGCCGAGGAGAGCGGAGCATCGACAACAGTCGGGGTAATGCTTTTGGATAAGACTTGGTTATAAAGAGTGCGATCGTAGTTGAACACATATTGCGGAATCTTTAAAAAATCTTCCGTTGAAAAATCATATTTTAAGCGACAAGTCTTTTCGCAATCAGCCGTTTTGTGTTTACAGGAAGTACAACGCGAATAGCCAATCGCTTTGGCCATTTGAATGATTAAATCGTTCCAGCTTGGCATCCCGTCTACATTGCAAGATACTCCAGCTCCTACAAAGATAACAAGCTTTCCCTTTTCCGCCTTTTCACGAAATAGATCAATATAATCTAAGAGTTCAGAATATTCCATCCCATCCACCTCCTTACGTGTTTAGATTACTCTCTTTTTATCNNNCAAANAAAAAAACCACCAAACGTTTACAGCGCCAAGGCTACGTGGTGGATGCTGGTTATTTTATCGAAACTATAAAGATCCGTTTTCTATTCGTTTCACGAACTTTAAGTGCGAATCGTGATAGGTTAGTTGACTCTTTTTATGAATTTACTTTTTCTTTAGAAAAACTGTTTGGACAATAAAAACCAATCAGAGTTAACGAATACAAGAAATTAGAAAAAATTTCGCTTTCTTTATGGTAGACTTTACCAGTCTGTTCTTATCTCCTTTCTTATCGTGAAAGGAGGTGATCACGATGGAGTTTTTACTTACGGTAATCAGTTCTGTCTTGGCCGGAGTAATCACTTATTATCTGTGCAAATGGATCGACAGAAATTTGGAGAACAGATGATCCAAAAAAATAAGCCACTGGCCGACACCAGTGGCTTTTCTTTTTCACGTGGAGTTTCACGTTACTTACGGTACTTGTATTCTAACAGAATATAGGAGTTTATTCAAATCTTTTATTCTCAAAAATATCTTCTTTTGAGATTCAAAGTTACTGTTCACACGGTTTTTCAAAAATCTAATTCGTCTATTAATAAAGTCTCTACATCAAAACAGAGAAATCTAAAATGACCAAGAAAAAAGAGGCCAGGAAAGGATGATTCTTTTCTAATGGCTTTTCTTTCCAAAAACCGTTGGTGAAAAGATATTATACATTAATTTCAGCCGTTAAAGCTTTGGCTTCGGGATGGTTTTCCAAAATGGGATCCACGACTTGTTCAAAAAACTCTTGGGTTTGTTCAGGCGCACGTCCAACATACAGAGAAGGATTCATGCGGGCTTCGAGTTCTTCGAAAGTTAAAGGAAAACGCTCATCACTCGCAATGCGCTCTAACAGGTCATTTTCTAAGCCCAATTCTTTGACCTGTTTAGCCGCTTCCATGGAGTGAACGCGAATGGCTTCATGAAGTTCTTGGCGATCGCCTCCTGCTTTTACAGCATCCATCATGATGTTTTCGGTGGCCATAAAGGGAAGCTCTTTGCGTAAATCCGCTTCAATGACTTTGGGATATACCACTAAGCCATCGGTGATATTGAGATACAAATCCAAAATGCCATCCGCGGCTAAAAACGCTTCAGCAATTGCGATGCGTTTGTTGGCGGAATCGTCTAGGGTACGCTCAAACCATTGGGTTGAGGCGGTAATAGCGGGATTCATGGTATCGGCCAAAATGTAGTTGGCTAAAGCGGCCATACGCTCACTGCGCATGGGGTTACGTTTATAAGCCATGGCTGAAGAGCCGATTTGGCCTTTTTCAAAGGGTTCTTCCATCTCTTTTTTGTGTTGCAACAAGCGAAGATCGTTGCTAAATTTATGGGCCGATTGGGCAATACCAGCTAAGGCGTGCAACACTTGCGTATCGTATTTACGGGGATACGTTTGGCCGGAAACCGCAAACCACTGATCGTAGCCCATTTTTTCACAGATGAGTTGATCGATTTGCGCCGCTTTTTTGGAGTCTCCATCAAAGAGTTCTAAGAACGAAGCTTGGGTTCCAGTGGTTCCTTTTTGGCCTAATAGCTTTTTATGATCGAGGATCCAAGAAATCTCTTCGTAGTCCATGACCAAATCTTGGGCCCATAAGGAGGCGCGTTTGCCTACTGTAGTGGGTTGGGCAGGTTGAAAGTGGGTAAAAGCGAGCGCGGGCATGTCTTTGTACTCTAAGGCAAAAGCTTCTAAGCGCGCCAATACCGCAGCGAGTTTGCTACGAAGAAGCTCTAAACCCTCATGCATGATGATCAAATCGGTGTTATCCCCAACATAGCAACTTGTGGCTCCTAAGTGAATGATGCCTTTGGCTTTGGGCGCTTGTAAGCCATAGGCGTACACATGACTCATCACATCGTGGCGTACGATGGCCTCTCTTGCTTTCGCTTCATCGTAATTGATGTCCGTAGCGTGTTCTTTGAGCTCGGCAATTTGCTCGTCGCTGATGTCTAAGCCGAGTTCTTGTTCTGCTTCCGCAAGCGCAATCCAAAGTTTGCGCCAGGTTTGAAATTTCTTTTCCTCAGAAAAGAGATGTTTCATCTCTTTGGAGGCATAGCGACTTGAAAGAGGGGATTGGTATACATCGTGACTCATGCTGCGTCAAACCCCATGCGTGCAAAGACTTCTTGATAGGCGCCTTCGGGATCGCCCAAATCGCGACGGAAGGTATCTTTGTCTAGATGTTTGCCAGTGGCTAAATCCCAATAGCGACACGTATCAGGCGAGATTTCATCGGCTAAAACGATGGTGCCATCGCTTGTTTTGCCAAATTCCAATTTGAAGTCGATGAGTTCAATGCCGATCTCTTTAAAGAACTCTTGCAACTCTTCATTCACCGCAAAAGCATACTTTGTGATTTGATCGATGTCTTCTTGACTAGCGGCTCCAATGGCTCTAGCCATGTAGTCATTGATTAAAGGATCGCCAAGCTCATCGTCTTTGTAGCTGAATTCAAGGGTTGAACAAAGAAGAGGAGTTCCTTCGGCAATGCCTAAGCGCTTCGAAAAAGAGCCCGCGGCTTTGTTGCGGATGATGACTTCTAAAGGAATGATGTCCACTTTTTTCACCGCTGTGCGGCGATCGTCAATTTCGGCTACGAGATGCGTAGGAATGCCTTTTTCTTCCAAACGCTTCATCAAGAAGTTCGTCATGCGATTGTTGATTGCGCCTTTTCCTTTAATAGTTCCCTTTTTCAAGCCATTGAAGGCGGTGGCATCGTCTTTATAATCCACGATCACCACATCGGGATCGTCGGTCGCAAAGACTTTTTTAGCTTTGCCTTCATAAAGCATTTCTTTTTCTTCCATACAGTTGTGCTCCTTACTCGATTTTGTTTTCCATTTTTGAACTTTTTTCTCAAAATTTTAAGCCTTTGGCTTGTTCCTCCATTATATCGACCAGCATAAAGGTTTCAATGACTTACCAAAATGAAAGCGGGTATGAATATGCTTTCATTTTTCGCTCGCTTACAAAACATGGACTGAGAATAAAGCTAAGCGTTTCCATAAACCCAATATTGAAAACAATTCTCAATTTGTTAGGATGAACTTGCAATGCACAAAGAAGCCTGAAAGGGGAGGTCGTCGTGATGATGAAAACGGATAAATTTCGAACAAACCGCGCTTTTTTACACCTTTTTCTTTCCCTTTTTGGCGTGCCTCGGTGCGCCTTTTTGTTTTGGCTTTCCTTTGGCGCAGTGCAAGCGTTTTGTTTGTCTTAAAAAGACAAAGAGAAAAAACG
Source organism: Allobaculum sp. (assembly GCA_014803815.1). The sequence continues at coordinate 8,063 of JAAVAY010000084.1, forward strand.
TACGATGAAAATGAAAGAAAAAAGAGGAAACGAGATGGAACCTACTACAGTGCTCGTCGTCATGGGCAGTCGCTCCGATTTGCCTGCGATGGAAGGCTGCATGGAGCAGCTCAAAGCCTTTGAAATTCCCTATACGGTGCGGATCTTATCCGCTCACCGCACCCCAGATGCGGTCTTGGACTTATCCAAAAATGCGGCCAAAAACGGGGTTAAAGTGATCATCGCCGCCGCCGGAGGAGCCGCCCACTTGGCTGGTGTGCTGGCAAGCTCCACGATTTTGCCCGTCATTGGCATTCCGATGCAAACATCGGCTTTAGGTGGCATGGATTCACTCTTATCTACGGTACAAATGCCCTCTGGTGTACCTGTGGCTACCGTGGCAATTGGCAAAGCTGGGGCCAAAAATGCGGCCATTTTAGCAGCTCAAATTTTGGCCTTATCCGATACAAAAGTAGCGGCTACCCTGCAAGCGTTTAAAGACAACCAAAAAGAAACTGTCTTAGCAGGATCCTACTTGGAGGAAGCCTAATGGATACAAGACGCCTCATCAAAAAGAAACCCGGCTTTCAAGTCGAAGCCAAATCCCTTGAAGAGTCGTTGAAAAAGGATTTGAACTTGGCTGATGACTTCACTCTGGAGTTATATGCCATTTACGATATTTTTAATGCCACCAAAGAAGACATTGAACTGCTCGAAGAGCACGTCTTAGCCGAACCTGCCATTGACGAGGTTGTGGATGTCCCCGATTTATCGAATAAAACCGCTTTGGCTTTTGAATACCTCCCTGGTCAATACGACCAACGGGCCGATTCGGCGATGCAGTGCTTGATGCTGCTCAATAACAAAAAGGATGTTCGCATTCACTCTGGCACGTTAATGGTGATGGATAACGTAAGCGAAAAGCAGCTCGAGGCGATTGCGCATTACATGATCAACCCCGTGGAAGCGCGGGAAAAAAATCTTTCGATTTTGGATGACTCTCAAAATGCACTCGCGCATGAAGTGCCCGTATTGGATGGCTTTTTAGACTTGGATCAAGACGGATTAACCGCGATGGCTAAAGAGCTTGGATTGGCGATGTCGGTTGAGGATTTAGCTTTTGTGCAAAACTACTTCCAAAACGAAGAAAAGCGCAATCCAACCTTAACGGAAATTCGCGTCTTGGATACGTATTGGTCCGATCACTGCCGCCATACGACCTTTGAAACGATTTTGCGCTCCGTGGCCTTTGAAGATCATTCCTTCAATGAGCAACTCGAAGACGCTTGGCAATTGTATTTGAACTTGCGCCAAGAAGCGGGTCGTGAAAATAAGCCCATTACCTTGATGGATTTGGCCACGATGGCGGGACGGGTCTTGCGCAAACGCGGAAAACTTGATGATCAAGAAGTGAGTGATGAGATCAACGCTTGCTCCATTGAAGTGGAAGTGGATGGACAAAAAGAGCCTTGGCTTTTGATGTTCAAAAACGAAACCCACAACCATCCCACAGAAATTGAACCGTTTGGTGGAGCCGCTACCTGCATCGGTGGAGCCATTCGTGATCCGCTTTCGGGACGTAGCTATGTGTATCAAGCGATGCGTATCACGGGCGCTGGTGATATCACGGCTCCCCTTTCCCAAACGCTTGAACACAAATTGCCTCAATCCAAGATTTCCAAAACCGCCGCGAAAGGCTATTCCTCCTATGGAAACCAAATCGGCTTAGCGACGACCTATGTGGAAGAGATCTTCGATCCTGGCTATGTCGCCAAACGTATGGAAGTGGGCGGCGTAGTTGGCGCGGCGCCAAAAAGCCATGTCAAACGCGAAAAACCTGCCCCTGGCGATGTGATCGTCTACATCGGCGGAGCCACAGGACGTGATGGTATTGGGGGAGCAACGGGTTCCTCTAAGGAACACAACGATACTTCTCTAGATACCTGCAGCTCCGAAGTTCAAAAGGGAAATGCCTTGATGGAGCGCAAGTTGCAACGCTTATTTCGCAATCCTGGGGCGACTAAGTGCATCAAAAAAGCCAACGACTTTGGCGCTGGCGGTGTATCTGTTGCCGTTGGGGAATTGGCCGATGGCCTTGTCATCAATCTCGATGCAGTGCCAGTCAAATACACCGGTTTAGATGGTACGGAACTTGCCATTTCGGAAAGCCAAGAACGCATGGCGGTTTGTATTGCCAAGGAAGATCTCGATACCTTCCTCAAGGAATGCGAAAAGGAAAACCTCGATGCCATTCAAGTCGCTGTAGTGAGCGACGAAGATCGCTTGGTAATGAACTGGAAAGGCAAAACCATTGTGGATTTGTCGCGCAAATTCCTCGATACCAATGGAGTGCGCCAAGTGGTCGATGTCATCATTAAACCTGGCGAAGCCAAGTGCGATCCCTTCGACTACTTTATGCCCACTGCCTTTGATCCCATCACTGACGATACAATGGGTTCCTTAGCGTGGACACTTGGTCAAGCCAATGTGGCTGACCAAAGCGGGTTGCAGGAAATGTTTGATGCCTCCATTGGGAAATCCACCGTTTTGATGCCCTTTGGTGGCAAAACCCAACGCACCCCTGAAGTGGGTTCGGTGCAAAAACTGCCTGTGGATGGTTTTACCAAAACGTGCTCGCTCATGACCTATGGCTTTGACCCCATGCTCTCGCGCTTCTCGCCTTGGCTTGGAGCCCAATATTCCGTCGTGGAAGCCTTGGCTCGCTTAGCGGCTTTAGGCGCGAATCCTTTATCGGCGCGTTTGTCCAACCAAGAGTACTTTGAACGCTTAGGCAAAGATCCCATTAAATGGGGCTATCCTTTGCAAGCCCTCTTGGGACTTCTCAAAGCGCAAATGGCTTTTGAAACGCCAGCGATTGGGGGAAAAGACTCGATGTCGGGAACCTTCAATCAATTGCACGTGCCCCCTACGCTCATCACTTTTGCGGTGACCACCGAAAACACGGACAACATCATCAGTTCTTCCTTTAAAGAAGGAGGCCATCCCATTTACCTGATCCATCATCAACCCCTTGCGGATCATTCGCCAAACTATGAAGCGCTCAAGGAAAACTTCCAAACCTTGATGGATCAAAACCATATGGGCAATGTGTTGGCCGCTAGACCCATCAAAGATGGCGGCCTTGGAGCAGCTGCGACCATTATGGCTTTTGGCAACAACATCGGCTTTGAAATCGACACGCCAAAAGATATGTCGCCTTATGGCTTCAATTTAGGAAGTCTTGTAGTGGAAACCAAGGAACCAGTCAATGCATCCAATTGGATTTTGTTGGGCTATACCACGACAAGTCCTGTTGTGCGCATCAATAATGAATCCCTGACTCTCGATGAAGCGTATGAAATTTG
>JAAVAY010000085.1 GCA_014803815.1 Allobaculum sp.
AAAACTTTTTGCTCTGCGTTTGGATATATTCGGAATTTGAATGCCTTGTTTGCCATGACTTTCACCTCTTTTTTCACCTGTTGTTGTGTTTCTATATCATAACTATAATATATCATAACTATAATATATTTATTAATTGCTTCATGCTTTCGCTGTTGTAATTTAACTGACTTTATTTTGGGGCTTTTGTCCTTTTGGGTACGACGGAATTCATCCCCCACTTTTGGGGGACTTCTTCCTGCATACGGTTAAAAAAGACCATAACTTTAGAGACGGAGATGAAAATGATGAATCAGATTAAAACCAAGTTTTTACAAAATAAGTGGATTCAAAAAGGAAAAACTTGGTGGAGTCGAGCCAGCCTAGACAGGGTTAAAACCTGGCTTTTGTTGACAGGATTGTTGTTGGTCTGCTTTTTATATTTCTCTCTTTTGGACTGGCAACGGTATATAACCTCTTTTTATTCGACTCCCTTTTATGTATTTTTGATTGTGCGATCCATTGAATTTATCTTGCCAGCTATTTTATGTTTAGCCATTGCCTTAGTTCTTTTTTTTAAAGAAGAGTTTACAAGCCAAGAAAAAATTATTGAGGAAAAGAAAGGAAAAATCTATGAAGAAGATTTTGATTAAAGCTCTTATTCAAAGTGAATACAAAGATCTCATGGAAAAATTCGAAAATCCACTGAATGAACCTTGTCCTTTAAAAGTAGGACAACACTGGATATCCGAAGAAGCTACCATGCCAAAAGATTTTTGTCCAAGTGCGTGGCAAAGCTTGTATCCGTACATCTTTGCTCTTGCCAATGGAGCAACGGCGCTTTTTGATGGCTGGATGAAAGATTCTAATACGGCTTTAGTGAGTTGCAATGATGGTTTTCGGCCAATGAGTTTTTATTTGCAAGTATTAAATCTTTGAACTTCTTTAAAGAAATAAAAAAGGGATGTGCCAAAAGAAGAAATCTTTCTTTCACATCCCTTAATCTGCTCAAATATCATAAGCCATGTTCTGTTCTTACTTTCGTAAGTGCAGCAATTTATCTATGCTTTCGCATCCGTCCGCCGCTTCAATTCACTTTGGACAGTTCCCCTACCAAATTTGGGTTTCTCGCTTGAGGGGTTTACCCGTTCCACCTTTTTCGTTTCCAAAAAAGCTACGTCTCTGTGGCACTTTTAAAGATCGCCGCCATGGGCTTGCGCCTTTAGGCTTTGATTCAGCCGTATGTCCAAAAGGACACCCTAGCCTTATGAATTCGACTAGCACAAACACTACAGCCATCGCAGGCTGTGCGAGCATGGACTTTCCTCTAACGGTCAAGCCGCCAGCAGCTGCATCCATTTAAGCAGAAATTGTTATCCTTTAAACTTCTGGTGGAAAGACCGCTCTTTCCAAACGCTCAATGCGCTTTTCAAGAGACAATCCTTCTTCATTGATCTCCATATCGGAAAGTGAAGCCACATCCATATTGGAGTTGACTTGCGATTGATACCCTTGAACCTGTTGACGCAAGGCCAGCAATTCTTGTTGCATCGCATTGTATTCAATACGTAAGGTTTGGTTTTCTTCGGTCAGTTCTCGAATTTTCTGATCGCAACTTACAAGCGCAGAAGAAAGCTTTTGAGCTTGTTCTTCATAGGATTGATAATCCTCAATGACTAAATCGAGATAGGCATCAACTTCGTTTGCCGAATATCCTCTTGAATCTACGGTAAACTCTTTATCATAAATATCCTGAGCGGTAAGATTTGCGGCCATCGTTCAAAACCTCCTGACACTTTAATCTAAATTTTAAAACCTGTGGAGATAATCGCAGGATGAATTATAGCATTCTTTTGACCTGGATACAACGAAGGTTCATTAATTTGTTATCGATTAATAAATTTTCACAAATTGGTTGTTCAATTTATGGTACTTCTCAAGAGCTGAAAGCCATTTCGCGGCCAAAATCTTCTATGAATCTCACTAATTGTGGATAAAAAAGATGTATCATCATTTAATTTTTAGATACCTAAAGCGATTTTAAAAGATTTTTAAAATTAAGTTTAGAGCTTGACACACTCTTGGTTCATTGAAACAAGCCTTGATTTTCTATATACTGTGTCATGTGACAAACTCTATTCAATATCCTAATAAGCTTCATCGTTCCAGGAAAAGTGATGAACTAGAGTCTAAGGGAAACCAAGCGCCTCTTGATAACCACTCTTCTCGCGGAACAAGTCTTGAAGACGATTTAAATGCTTCAAATCTGTATTATAAGGATCAAAAAACTGCCTTGATTTATAAAAAGCCAACGCCAATCCAAGTGGTACGAGTGGATTATCCTGCTCGCAATCGAGCTAAAATCACCGAAGCGTATTATCGTACGCCGTCCACGACGGATTACAACGGCCTATACAAGGGACATTATATTGATTTTGAGGCCAAACAGACTCAGAATCCCAATTTGTTTCCCAAGTATTTAGTTCAACCTCACCAAATTGAGCATTTAAAACTCGTACATGAGCAGGGAGGAATTGGCTTTTTCATTATTCGCTTTACTTCCCATAAAAAAACGTTTTTGGTGGATGCCCTCAAACTCATTGAGGCCCACGAAACCATTGTAGCCAAGTCTATTCCCTATCCTTGGTTTGAAGAGCATGGCATTTTATTACGGGAAGGATTATATCCACGAATTCATTACTTAGAGGCGGTTGACAAACACTATTTAAGCTCAAGTTCAAGCTTAAATTCTAATTTGAAAGGAGAAACCAAAAAAGATAAGGATGCGTAACAAAAATCAGGCGAATTCCACTAACTCAATAGGAAATGGAAACGCCTCTCAACCCAATGGATCTTCTCCATCTTCAGCGGGGTCTGGGAAAAAACCTAGACGAAAGCTGGATTTTTGGAATAAGCTCGCTGTTGGGATTTTAACCTTGTTTCTTGTAGGATGCGTCTCGGTGTTCTTTGTTTTGGTCAACATCGTCAACGATCCAGATGGCATGCGCTTTTCAAAGGATGGCTTGTCGACTTTGTCCAATTCGCGAATTTTCGATGATTCGGGAAATATGATTTATGAGTTTGGCGCAGAAATTCGCGACGACATTACCTACGATCAAGTTCCGCAAAACCTCATTGATGCCTTTTTGGCCATCGAGGATTCGCGTTACTTTACTCACAATGGATTTGACTTACCACGCTTTTTAGCAGCGGGTATCACTAACTTACGGTCTGGTGGCTTTTCTCAAGGTGGTTCAACCCTCACCATGCAGATGATTGATAATGCCTTTACCAAAAACCAAGAGGAAAAGTTACTAGCGGAAAATGGTAGTATTTCCACTTTAGAAAAAGTAAAACTTAAAATTCAGGAGATCTACCTCGCTTTAATTGCTGAGCAAACCATTGATAAAGAAGATATTATTGAGTATTACCTCAACCGGATTTGGTTTGGATCTGGACGCAATACACGCGGGATTCAAAAGGCCGCGAAGTACTACTTTAATAAGGATGTAACCGAGTTGAATTTAGGAGAAGCGGCTTTCTTAGCTGGAAGTATTAATGCTCCTTATACTAACAATCCACTTAATAACATTCATACTGCTGGCGATACAAGTGATACGATTGATCATCTAGCCGCCGGTCAACAACGTCGAAATACGACGCTAGAGTTGATGTTGAAGCATGGATATATTACGGAAGAAGAATACAACTTGGAAAAGAGTGTTGACTTGGCTTTTGCCCTGGATTGGCGTGAAACTATTACCATTGATCCAAACCAAGCTTACATTGACCAAGTTATTTCGGAAGCCGCTCAGCTTTCCGGTCAAGACCCCGCTATTATTCCCATGGATATCTATACTGCGCTTAATCAAAGCGCCCAAGCGGAATTGGATAAGATCATGACAGGGACAGTGATTGCTTTCCCCAATGAAATGATGGATTTTGGAACAACTATTATTAACAACACCACAGGTGAAATTATTGCGGTTGGTCCTGGTCGTCATTACCATTCGGATTCGGTAAAACAAGACAATTCCTTGAATACCCGTCAGCCTGGATCCGCTATGAAGCCTCTTTTATCGTATTGTTCAACCTTTGATATTCTTGGTTGGTCTACTAATCATATCGTAGTCGATCAAGCTAAAGATTATTGGGGAGGTGGAACTAACTTACGAAATGCGGACGGAAAATATGACGGTCAAATGACTCTCGCCCGTGCTCTTGGTGTTTCTAAAAATACTCCTGCGGCTCAAGCGATGATTGATTTGATTTCCGTAACAGGTACAGACTATTGGATTAAGTTTTGTAAAGATCTTGGCTTTGATGATCAAGTAGCTGAATTATTTGTACCTCAATATTCTATTGGTGGTGCAGATATGTTTGCTTCTCCAACGCAAATGGCTTCAGCTTATACTATCTTTGCTAACCAAGGTCGTCGTGTGAATGCCCACCGTATTCGTCGAATTATTCGTCGTTCGGATAATACTGAAATCAATGGCAATACTACAACTTATGAATTGATTTCGACGCAGGCTGCCTACATGATGTCCACGCTTCTACGTGATGTTGTTTTTGGAGGATATCAAAACTACAATGAAGTTTTAGCCAATCCAAATTACGATGTCTATGGTAAGTCAGGAACGTCCTCTTGGGAAGAAGAAGCCATTCAATATGGAATTCCCGCTGGAGTTATGAAAGATGAATGGTCTGTGGCCTATACAAGTACGTATTCGATTGCCACATGGTCTGGGTACTTACCCGTTTATTTTATGCAGGGATATTACATGGGATGGACCGAGCTAGAAGCTGCTCCAGCTTTCCATATCAACCGCTATATGTTGGATTTCTTAGCGGCTGGTGGTGATTATCATGCGATTGATCGTCCAGATGGAATCGCTGATTATAATGGTGGTTTGATCAAAGCGGAATTTGCGAGTCGTGGAGATGCGAGTTCGGCTTATCAAGCAGGTACCTCTTTCCCATCAGATGAATTATCTGCTGCTCGCAGTGCATGTACAGGTTCTGGGGGATCATTTGACAATGGAGCCTGTTCGTGTCCAAATGGTATGGAATTGAATGGTTTTGCTTGTGAGGCTAAAACGATAACAGAAGAACCCACAACGACTCCAAGTGAGGGAACGGAACCCTCAGTTTCTTCTCCCGTAACAACTCCAAGTGTTACAGTTCCTACCGAAACACCAACAACACCAGATCTCACCACCCCAGATGTCACCACTCCAAGTGTTGAGGAGCAACCTACGCCAACTCCAACCCCTGGAGAAGATTCCACTTCAACAACTACTACTCCAACTGTTACGCCAGAGCAGCCAACGGTCACGAATCCTCCAATCAATCCACCAGAAGAAACTCCAACACCAACTCCTGATGTGACGGATCAGACGACACCCGCTGTTCAAAATGATGTTCCTGCTCCACAGACTCAAACAAGTGGAACAGCCACAACCACAACACCAACAGCTAAAATTTCTAGTGATACGCTCTTATCCCGCTTATCAGAGCAATTTAAAGCTCTCGTAGGAGGCTCTTGGAGCGTAAGTGATAGTGTGGTTGCGGATATGCGTAGCCAATACAACTGGGATCAAAGTAGTTCTATTTAAAACAAATGCAATGAAAGATGAAGTGTTTCCACTAGACGCTTCATCTTTTTTTATGCTCACAAGTGGTTTGGTAGGTGATCTTAGTGAGGAAGTAGAAAAAGATGTTGGGCATCAAAAAGGAAAGAAATCGGAAAAAGGTATAAAAACGCCGTCATATTCGGTAAAATAAAACTCGTTATGCGTAAGTTTAGTAAAAGAAAACTTTGTTTTTGCTTATAGAAAGATTACGCAAGTGGAAAGGAGGATTGTCCAAAGTCAAAAAGAAGACCAAAGCGAAAAAATTCCTTTGTTCTTTTTGATATTTCAATCGACTTTGTAAGAAATATGAACTTAAAAAAATCGATCCACACTCTCCTAGTGTTGTTAGTAGGATGTGCTGCTCTTAGCTATCCTTATCCAAGTTTTGCTCAAGATGAGCAAGAAGACACTTTTCAGATGGAGGAGTTACCCGAGGCGGTTGGTCCTTTGGTTTTTGACTCTTCCTATTGGCAAGAGGAAGAAAGCGAGGAAATTGCACTTTTTACTGGGTGGAAAAAAGGGGCCTATTATCAAGATGGTGAAATTCTTACCGGTCTTCAAACCATTTATGGAACTTCTTTTCTCTTAGATCATCAAGGAAAGCCAAGAACGGGACTCATTGATGGCCGCTATTATAATCCCCAAACGGGGGCTTTGTTTCAAAATGGTCGCCTTGTTCTCCAGGGCCAATTGTATCAAGCCGATGAAGAAGGCCTTTTAACTCCTATTTCTTCTTTCGCTTCCCAAGAAGAAAGTTTAGAAGCTTTCTGGAGTCCTGAAGAGGAAAGCGAAACTAGAGAAGCGAGTGAAACGCTTAACCAATGCGTGGTGGTGAGTGCAAGCAACTCTAATGGTTCTATTCAAGGCTTTGAATCCAAAGCCAAAGCGGCTCTTCAAAACAATCAATTATTGGTGTTAAAACATGATTATTTAGGTCAAGATACTATTCCCGAACAAGAAGCACATACCTTTTATTTGGCCATAAAAGATTACATCGGCAAAGCGTTACCCATCTTGAGCTTT
>JAAVAY010000086.1 GCA_014803815.1 Allobaculum sp.
CTCCCCCAGGCAAAGCATCTTTTTCCAAAATATGAATCTTTTGACCTTCCATTTGAGCATCGCGAACTAAAAAGCAAGCCGCACTCAACCCTGCTAGTCCAGAGCCAATAATGTATGCCGATTTATTTTCAATTCCTTCAGGCTTTAAAGGATGCGCGAAGGATTCATAGTTTCCACTAGAATAGTACATAGTCACATATCGCCTCCTAAATGTAGTCCCTATCCTAAAGAGTTTTATTTTCTTTTTCTGCTTAAATGCATCAAAAAAATTTCGAAAGATTTTTCGTGTATTTTTCAGAAGAAAAAGAGATAGAAAATACTACATTTAAAGCGAATTTTTTACATTTTGACTCATCTGTCAAAGAGAAAAAAGACTTTCAAAATAGTTGGTATGGGCCGTTTCTAGGTTAGAAAGAAATCCTCTTCTATGAGAGAGAATATTCAGAACTCAGTATAAAAAACACAAAAAAATCCCGCTCTTTAGGCGAGATCTTTAAAAGACATCAATTTGTAGGAGCCAAAGTTAAAGCCACCCGCTGAGCTCGTACATCGATGGAATCCACATACACTTGCACAATTTCACCGATTCGAACATAGTCCCAAGGAGATTGGACAAATTGATTGGAAAGCCTTGAAATGTGAATGACTCCTTCTTCCGCTAGGCCAATATCGATGAAGGCCCCAAAGCTTGTGACGTTGCGCACAACTCCTTCTAGTTTCATTCCAGGGCGTAAATCCTTTAGACATTGAATTTTGGTGCGGAGCAAATAACTCGGTTGACTTTCTCGGGGATCAAAATGGGGATGGGTCAAGGCATGGAGAATGTGTTCAATAGTATAAACATCGCTTTTAAGCTCTTTGGCTAGGCTTTGGGGATGTAGCGCTTTTAAAGCGGGGATACATGAGCCAAGCTTTACCGATTCAAGGGAGGCATTGATACGTTTTAATATTTGAAGAGTCAAATCGTAGCTTTCTGGATGAATGGATGTCGTATCGAGAGGATTGTTACCCTCTTCGATATACAAAAAGCCAATCGCTTGTTCATAGGTATGGGGAGAAAGAATTTGTTTTAAATCCGTTCGCGCCAGAAAGGGAGCGATTTGACGTGCTTCAACAATGCGCTCCACATCCTCAGGACTTAGGCCTGATATATGGTTTAAAAGCTCTGGTGAAGCGGTGTTGACGTTGACTCGGACACGATTGACCACTTTTTCACTGACAAAGTCTAACCGCTCTTTGAGAGCCTCTTGGGGTAAATCATGTTGATGTTCTCCAATTCCAAGCGTTTGAGGATCCATTTTGACTAATTCTGCTAAGGGATCTTGAACTCGTCGGCCTAAGGATATAGCGGGAATGAATTCGCTCGAAAGATTGGAAAACTCTTGTTTGGCTTTTTCACTGTTAGCATAGTAGGAGGTTCCTGTTTTAGGGGCGACCGTATAGGTAAGCCTTGGAAAATCATTCAGAAGTTCAGTCCAAAAGTTTGCGGACNCCACATAGCCAGCTCCATTGCCCAAAACAATCAAAGTGGGTTCCCAACACAATAAAAAGTCTCGTAGGCGCAATAAAGCTGTACGCTTTGCCTTTTGAAGAGATAAATTGGAGCGATCATGAGAGGAAAAAGGGTAGACGATAAGGGAATCGAGGACTTGGCCATTGGGAGCAAGCATCACGGTTTTACATCCCTTGCGATAGCCTGGATCCCAAGAAAGAACTACTTGGTCTTTTATCGGTTTCACCATTAACGAATCTTCATAATTGATCGCAAATGTCGTCAGCGCGCTTTCATAGGCTTGTTCTTGTAAAGCCGCTAATATCTCCCGCTTGATGCGAGGCAATAAAAATTGGACAAGCGCTTCATGAATAGCCGTCTTTAAATAGCCTTTCATGAGCGAATGCGGTGGAATAAGGGAAGTGGCCAATTTATCTTCTAGAGGTCCATAGGAGACTGAGATGGATAAACTCAAGATCCCTTCTTGCGCACCCCGTAAAAGTTTTAAAATGCGATGCGTAGACAATTTGGATAACGAATCGCGCCTTTTTGAGTCATTTTTTGAAGAAGGCTGATTCGAAGAAGAAAGAGACTTAGAAATCAAAAAGCCATTTTTTAAAACTTGGGCATACACCCAATCGTGCCATTTGGCATCTTCACTGAGGTGTCTTATCAATCCCTTGCGCAAGGATTCTAAGTCTGTCTTTCCGCTTTGAGGAAGCTTTAATGTGTCTAAAAAGGAAAGGGCAAGCTCTTGTTGGGCTTGAATTTCTTTTAAAGGAAGAGATTGATAAGGAGCCGACAGTTCTTCTAAAGCAATTAAGGTGGAAGCATTCACAACCGAATCCCGCAGAGTATCATGCAGCAGGTTTTTGTCGGTGAGCATTTGCAAAAGTTCCATTTTTTTCTTTTGCAAGGAAGTTTGACCTTGGAAAGCCTGCTTTATTTTTCGCAGCTGCTCTTNATCAAGATTGCCCGTTAGGTGTTTGCGATAATGGGCAATAAAGGGAATGGTGGCTTCTTGATCGAATAAATCAAGGGCTGCATGGACTTGCCACTCTCGCAAATTGAGCCGTTTGGCAATGGATTCAATTATAGTCATGAAATTAGTTTAGGCATCCTGTTCAATCAACGCAAATCGAACAGGATTTCTTCTAAAAAAAGAAGGCAGAGATTTCAAAATGAAAGATGAAACCACTAAAACGCCTTCAAATTTTTCAGACTTCCTTTCTAAGACTTTCTTTTAGAGTTTGGGTCAAGAAAATCGTTAAGGTTTTCTTAAAACATTCTTTCTAAAATGTAAAGTCAAAATGTTGTGACTTCCATGTTTCCGAAAAGGCTTAGGATGAGTCGTCCTTGATTTTATCGAATCTTTTTGGCTTTTTTGTGGAAAAGGAGATTTTTATTTTCGTCATAAAGAAAGAGGTTTCTAAAATATGGGTAGTTATAACTAACTCTTGGATTGATAAGCTTTGACACGCTTTATTCTTGTGCTTTATAATGGGCGCAATGATGTCGAAAAGGACAAGACTTTGAAGAGTCGGATGAAGAAAGAAGAGCGGTTGATGCAAGCTCTTTGATGATTCTCAAGGCCACTCCCTTGGAGTCGCCCCGGAAACGGTGTGCCGTCGTGCTGCGTTAAAGCATTTGAGAGCATTTGGTTAAGAAATGGGTTATTTTTCCTATGGCCAAATGAATTAAGGTGGTACCGCGCACGGCAGGCGTCCTTATGGATTCTGCCGTTTTTTTATGTCCTCATTCCTTTTTGAAGGACTGTTTTTTCAGAGAAAAACAAAAGACGAAAACGAAAGGATAAATACATCATGGAATTAATCAATGTACTAGAAGATGAACATCTTTCCACGTTGAATCACTCCGCCGCCCATTTGATGGCCCAAGCGGTAAAACATCTGTATCCTCAAGCAAAATTTTGGGTTGGACCAGTGATCGCTGATGGATTTTATTATGATATGGATCTTGGCGACGTAAACTTAACGGATGCTGATTTAGAAAAAATCGAAAAAGAAATGAAGAAAATCGCCAAAGATGGCAAACGGATCGTTCGTCGTGAAGTATCCAAAGCGGAAGCGCAAGAGATGTTTAAAGACGATCCATATAAGGAAGATCTCATTGCGAATTTAGAAGATGGAAACATTACGGTATATTCTCAAGGAGACTTTACGGATCTCTGCCGTGGACCTCATGTGGATTCTGTAAAACAACTCAAAAATGTGAAGCTTTTAAAACATTCTGGTGCCTATTGGAAAGGCGATAAAGACAACAAGATGTTACAACGCGTCTATGGCATCGCTTTTGATACCAAAGAGGAACTCGATTCCCATTTAGAAGCCTTAGAAGAAGCTAAAAAGCGCGACCATAAAAAGCTTGGCAAAGAAATGAATCTATTTACGATTTCCGAATATGCCCCTGGTATGCCCATCTTCTTACCTAATGGCATGATCTTACGCAACTTGTTGGAGCGCTATTGGTACGATGAACATACGAAGCATGGCTATGAATTCATCAAAACGCCCATCATCATGTCGCGTGAATTGTGGGAGCGTTCCGGCCACTGGGATCACTATAAAAACAACATGTACACGACTAAAGTGGATGATCGCGACTTTGCGATTAAACCCATGAACTGCCCTGGAGCGTTGTTGGTGTACAACAACGACTTGCATTCCTATAAAGATTTGCCTTTGCGTGTGGCAGAACTTGGTCAAGTACACCGCCATGAAGCCTCTGGAGCGCTCAACGGTTTATTCCGAGTGCGTACCTTTACGCAAGATGATGCCCACATCTTTATCAAACCAGATCAAATTGAAGAGGAAGTTAAAAATGTATTGGGCTTAATTGATCAGATGTATGGTGTCTTTGGTCTTCCATATACGATTGAACTTTCCACTCGTCCAGAAAGGGATTATATCGGAACTGTTGAAATTTGGGATCAATCCGAAAAAGCGTTAGCTGAAGCGTGTCGTCATGCGGGAAAAGACTTCGTGGTCAATCCTGGGGATGGAGCTTTCTATGGACCAAAATTGGATATTCATATTAAAGACTCCCTTGGTCGTGATTGGCAATGTGGTACGATTCAATTGGATATGAACTTACCTGAACGCTTTGAATGCACCTATGTAGATGCCGATGGTTCCCGCAAAACACCTTTGATGTTGCACCGTGTAGTGTATGGTTCTATTGAACGTTTCATCGGAATTTTGATTGAACACTTTGCCGGACACTTCCCTTTATGGCTTTCCCCTCAACAATTTGTGGTCATTCCTGTTCATCAAGAAAAACATGTGGACTATGCCAATAAAGTCGCCCAAGAATTAGAAGCACTTGGAATGCGGGTACAAGTAGACGATCGCAACGAAAAGCTTGGCTATCGTGTACGGGAAGCGCAAGTAAAAAAAGTTCCTTACCAACTCGTCGTGGGCGATCGCGACATCGAAAATGGTACAGTGACGGTACGCAAATCTGGCAGCAAACAAGCCATTACGATGCCTTTAGACGAAGCCCTCGCTAAATTTAAGAAAGAAGTGGATGATAAATGTCTCTTCATCATGGATTAAAATATACGCTTACAGCTCTTTTAGTGGCCTCAACCTTAGTGGGATGCAATAGTTCTTCTACAACTTCCTCTAGTGCGACTTCTAGCCAAGATTCCACAATCCTTTCCGTTTTATGTCCTGCGGGCGCTCCTGCTTTAGCCTCCTTAGGCTTAGCGGAAAGTGGAGCCGATATTGAATATGTAGAAGGGCAAGACTTATTGGTCAGTGAACTTTCCAAGAACGATAGCAATTACGATATGATTATTGCCCCCATTAATGTGGGGGTACGAACTTGGAAAGAAGCGGGTGAATATCAACTCGATGGAGTCCTGACTTGGGGAAATCTATACTTAGTGAGTGAACTTCCCAATTGGAATGAATCGGATCAAACCATTGCTCTTTTTGGAGAAGGAGCGGTTCCAGGTATGGTTTTCTCCAATTTGTATCCCGAGGTAAAAGCGAAGGCAGAGTATTATCCTTCTGTTTCCGAAGCTTCCGCAGCTTTAGTTGGGGGCAACGCCAATACGGCTCTCTTAGCCCAACCTGCGGCAGCAGGAGCGATTGCTAAAGCCAAAGAAAATGGAACTGAGTTCTTCCTTGTTGAGGATTTACAAGAAACTTGGCAAACTGTTCATGAAAGCGATCATAAGGGGTATCCCCAAGCTGCACTATTTGTGAAAAAAGATAAAGCGGATGATTACAGCGAAGCTCTTGCCTCTTTAAAAGAATGGATTGCCAATGCAGACTCTTCTACCATTGAAACTGCGGTCGAAAAATACACGCCAGATCGCTTGGGGGTTCCCAATGCCAAACTAGCTGCTTCCACTTGGCCCCAACAAAACATTGACTTTGTGGAGGCTAAAACGGTTCAAAAAGATATTGAAGACTTTTTAGC
>JAAVAY010000087.1 GCA_014803815.1 Allobaculum sp.
AAACTTTTTTTGGTCGAAGCGTTGTATTGTTCTTGAATCTCACGTGTCCTCTTTTTGGTGGCAATGGGATTTTCAATCATGACTGAGCACTCCCTTCACATCTTCTAGACGATACCCTGCTTGATTGAGCCGTTTAAAACACGTCTTGGCGTTGCAATGGCCAAGGTGTAAAGCGTCGCATACCTTTTGGCGTCTTGTAGCATTCCCCACTAGACCGAGATCTAAAAAATCACTCCAGGAAAGGCTTTGACGCTTTTCGTCATAAACCACAAGATGACGAAGGCTTTTTTCAAGATCGTCTTTAGCTGCATGCTCTACTCCGACTTTTTTATCGGTTTTCGCTTTGTCGCGCGCGATGTAAGCATGTGCTACGCCTGGAATGTGCCGCGCAATCACACTGCGTATGTGTTCTCCCGCATGGTCAGGATCGGTAAAAACAATGACCCCGCGTTGCTTTTGGGCTTGCGCAATGCGCTCTAGGGTTTGCGCTGAGACGTGATCGCCTCCCGTTTCAATCGTGTCGCAATCAAAATAGCGCTTTAAGGTTTGGGTATCGCTGCGCCCTTCTACGACAATGACTTGTTGAATATGCATGAATTTCTTCCTTCCAAGCGAATTTTAAGGATTTTGTGCAAGAAAATTGGCGTATCTTTCGCCAAAATGACTTTATCCTTTCCAAGTATACCACGGCCAAAATTTGGCTTTGACTCTAGCCTCTACAAGAGTCCTTGATTCTAAGACTCAAAATAAAACCGTTTTTAGCGACAAGAAAAGTAGGGCTGGCTCAAGAGATGAGAGATTTGTTTCCCTTTGGATTTTCCATTTTTTTGAAAGAAAGCTTTGAAAAAAGTGGAAAATCCACGATAAAAAGACAAAGCCAAAAAGAAATCTATCCAAGAACTCGATTTTCGCTTTGTCTGAGAAAGGAATCGTATGCACATTGAAGATAACACCATTTTAATTGCTCCAGGGGCTTTGCATTTGCCCTTATATGAAGAGATCTATAAACAAAAGGGCAGTTGTATGAATATCACAGTTCTCTCTTTAGAGGCCTATTTAAACCGTCACCTTCAAAAGCCAAAGCCCTCCACGGCAAGCGTTTTGTATGAATACGAAAGAGCTTTAAGCGATTTGCCAAGTACTAACACCTTTTATAGCTCTCGAAAAGATTATGACTTTTTACGCGATTGCCATCGCTTTATGACCAATGTCCAGCTGTATGACATTACTGAGTTTCCCTGCGATACAAGTCGAGAGCGAGACTTACTCGAAATCATTCAAAAACTCTCTAACATCGATTTATGGGTTAAAGAAGCTAAAGCGTTGCCCTTTGAAGATGCCAAGCGAGTGCGTATTTTAACCACCCAACGTGATCCTCTTTCCGAATATTGGGCACAACTACTCTTTTCCAAGGGCGCTAAGCCCCTTGGAAAAGAGCATCACCGCCGTTTTTATTATTGGGCTACATCCAATCCCCATAAGGAAATGGAAGTGTGTGCGGATGCGATTGTCCACAATCGTTTACCCGCTCAATCGGTACTGGTGGCATTGTCCAATCCCGATGAAAAGTATGCCCTAGCCCAAGCCTTTGAATCGCGTAAAATTCCCTTTACTTTTTATAGTCAAGATAACAATTCACCGGTTTTAGATAAATGGAAAGCTGCTCTTGAGTATGTGGCTCATCCCGATGCTGGAGGGCTGATGAATGTATTGAAAGTCATGTTTCCAGCCACTGGCTATGATTTGCGTCGATATTTGGAACTCTATCCTGAGGGGGAAAGTAACTTACAAAATATTCCCTATGAAGAAAATTCCATTCTGGGNTCCTCCCAATTTGCAGCTCTTCAAACCTTAGAAGTACAATGCACCCCATGGAAGGAAAAACTGATCGAAATTCAAAATTGGGACATTCACTCCTTTGAAGACATCGGCCAACTCATCATGGACCAAATTCCTTCACCCACCGAAGATGACATTCGTATTTTCCAAGGAGTTTTGGATAGCTGGACACAAATTCAAAGCTTTATTCAAAAAAGAGAAGATTTAAATCTCTTCATTCGTTCTTTAGACACCTTGCATCCTTCTGCTGCTTTGTCTGAATTGAAAGGTGTTTTAGTCGCTGAACGGGATCAGATCAGCTGCTTACATGAGCATGTGTTTTGTATTGGCATGGATGCCAAGAGTTTTCCTGGCTCAAGCCAAGATCCAGGAATTTTTGGAGAAGATTACTTAGCCAAACTTAACTATCCTAGTCTCGAAACTCGGATGACCAACAAACTCAACCAAGCCAAAAAGGCCTTGATGTGTCCAAGAGATGTGTATTTTTTATATGCCCAATCCGACTACGAAGGAAAAAGCGTAGAAAGCAGTCATGAACTCAATACCTGGCTAGAAGTCTTTCCTAAATTTAAAGCCGCAGCGCAAACGAGTATGAATCTCAAGCCTTCCTTTTCTATGGAATCGCTCAAATCGCAGGTCTTTTTTGAAGGAGAAGATCATACCCTTCATACCAAGTCGCGCCAGCTTTCGAGTTATGGGGATTGTCCTTTGAAAAACTTATTGCACTATGGATTGCATCTCAAAAAGCCTATCGTTGCTCAAGACGTTTTGGTTTTGCAACCCACGATTGTCTCCACCATTATGCGCGAAAGCCTTTCAAGCTATGGAAAGCCTTTTTATGAACTCGACTTTTTTGAGATCGAAGCGCTTGTGCAACACGACTTTTCCTTCGCAAGGCGTGTGTTGCCTTCAAAAGCCAAAGACATTGAGGCTTTATCAAGGCTTTGTAGTGAGGAGCTTTTCTGGCTCTTTCAAAATCTCAAACCCATATGTACTGAGATGGGCTTAACGATTGTAGAGGGTGATTTCCAAATCGATCTTGAAGAAAAAATCGAAGGACTTCCTATGCGTATTGCAGGTACTCTGACTTCTGGACTACGTTCCCATGCCATTTTTAACGTCTATCCAAAACAAGAGGAGGAAGGCTTTGCGCTTTTAGAACAGCCCTTTGGCACTTTAGATTTCAGTTTGTATCCTAAAGCCGCCTCTCATCCTGCTTTTGCACTCAGTTATGGACGAGGTGCGGCGCAAGCCAATGCCTTTCCTGTAGAAGCAAGACAAGCGAGTGCTAAAGGAACGGAGAGCTTTTTAAAGGATAGCTTTGTAGCCCAAAATTTCGAAAAGCCACGTCCAGGCTTAATGGAATCTCTAGCTAAATCCGTTCCAACCTACGAAAAGAAACAGGAAAAAATCTTAAATGAGGCGCAAACGTATGCCAAAGGTATTGTCAAAAATGAATTTTATCCACTTCATAAACCGAGTGCGTGTGTTCGATGTGCCTATCGAGCCATTTGTCGCAATGCGGCAATCGAGAAAGGAGATTAAGCGATGTCCCATCGAGTGATCCTAAACCAAGACATAAAAAAAGAAGGAATAGAGGATTCCTCTTTGGATACGTCGACTCTTCAAGATTTAGCCGTAGACGGATTGCCTATGGAAAAAGAAACTGTGTCACAGATCACGTTTTCTAAAGCTCAACAACAAGTTATTCACTCTCGCGGCAAAAACTTATTGGTTTCAGCTTCAGCAGGAGCAGGAAAGACAGCTGTATTGGTGGAACGATTGTGTGAGCTTGTCATCAAAGATCGCATTCCTCTTTCCTCTATTCTAGCTATGACCTTTACCGAAGATGCGGCCCGCGAGATGAAAAGTCGTTTAAAGCTACGCTTAATGGAACAAGCGGGGGATCCTTGGATTGATTTACAACTCGGTCAACTCGAGACCGCCTCGATTAGTACCATCCATTCGTTTTGTTTGGATATCGTGCAACGCTATTACTATTTAGCTAACTTAAGCTACTCCGTGGCAAGCCATGTGGACACAGGTTTAGCTGATGAGCAAGCATTAGCTCAAGCTCACCAAAATGCTCTAGTGGCGATGGATCCTCAAAAGCGAGCCTCCTTGAGTTTATACTTAGCCGCCTATGGACAAGGTGACAAAGAGTTACAAGCGACCATTTTAAAATTTTTGGAACTCGCACGCTCTAAGCCCGATTGGAAAGCGTGGATTCAATCGTGCCATAAGCCAAGTAAGCAAGTAGCTGATGACTTTTATGGTTGGTTTACCCTGCGGATTCAGGCTCTGATTGACATCTTTGAAACAATGGAAGAAACCGTTTTAGAACTCAGCTTTACACGTGCCGATAAGCAACAAGAGTATTTAAATCTCTTTCAAGGCAAACAACAAAAACTCAAAGCTTGTCTAGTGGCTTTAGAGGAAAAAAACTACATGGCATTTGGCCATCGCTTTGTCGAATACATTGAAACCTCCGGCAAATTTACGCCCACCATCAATAAGACGTCTTTCAAAGAAATCCAACAAGATTCGCGTCGTTATGAAAAAGCAATCGCCGATTCTCTCTTTACCCCTGAAGCCTTTTTCCAAACCGCCAAGGAAACGAGTCTCGTTCAAGAGGCTTTTGTAGAATTAGCCATTGCAGTGCAGGAAGAATTTTTAAGGCTCAAAAAGGAAGCTGGCTTTATCGACTTTTCGGATATGGAGCAATACGCTTGGCAAATTTTGCAACACGATCAAGCCTCTGAAACTTTACGCAATCAATACGAAGTGATCTTAATTGATGAATACCAAGATACCAATGACCTACAAGAATCGATCATTCAAGCCATCGCCCGCAAAAACAACGTGTTTCGAGTAGGAGATATCAAACAATCGATTTATCGCTTCCGCCAAGCGCGTCCTCAACTGATGAAAAGCCATCTTGAACAAGTGGATGATTTAAATGAAGTCATTGCCATGCAAGAAAACTATCGCTCAACTAAGCGTCTTATCGATTTCAATAACACCTTTTTTTCACAATTGATGAATGTAGAAGGCATGGAAGGGCAATTTTCCGCGATGGACTATGCCAAAGTCGGCAGTCCCAAACAGATGGAAGAGCCACAAAAGCCAATTCGCTTTTTATTTACCGAATACCAAAACACTCTAGATCCCAAAACAGGAGAACGAATGAAAGAAAACAAAGCGCACTCTTTGCATCGCAAGCATCGCTTTGATCTCATCGCTCATGATATTTCGCAAAAACTAGAAGCCAAAGAAATCCAAATGCGTGATGTCGCAATTTTAACGCGCACTTCGACTCCCCACGATGAACTCAAACAGGCTTTGGAATCATGGGGCATTCGCTCCATTCATCACTTACGCAAGGGGTTTTACACCAATAAAGCCATTCAAATTGTCTTGTCCGCTTTGCGGGTGATTCAAGACAATCGTAACGATATCGCTCTTATGGCTGCTCTTTGTTCGCCTTTAACAGGTCTAAGTCAAGAAGATATCTTGCCTCTTTTAACCAAACGAGAAGATGAACAAACGCTTTATCAAGCGCTCCATTCGTCTCCTGAAGGATATAAAGTACTCGCTTTAGAGCGAAAGCTACGGAGCTTAAAAAACAAATCCCTTCCGGAAATGGTCTTGGCTATTTATGCGCTCAACGATTTTTACGATAAAAAAACCACGGCTCAAGACAAGACCAATTTGGATTTATTGTTGCAAAAAGCCGTAGAAGCCAATGGATTACTCGATCTCGATGGCTTTTTGGATTCCGCTGGTTTAGAGGAAAATTTAGATAAAACCTCGGAAGCCATTCCTTTTGGTAAGGAGGAAGATGCCGTAAAAATCTCCACAATTCATGCCTCTAAGGGCTTACAATATAAACTCGTTTATATTTTGTGTGAACAAACCCAACGCGATATGGATGCAGGAACGCCCATCCAATTTGATGCCGATTTGGGATTGAGCTTCGATGGGTTAGATGTTCCCAATCGCTTGAAGCGTCAAAGCGCTTCCCATTTGGCTTTAGCCCATAAGCGTTATTTGGAAGATCTTGAAGAAAAGATGCGGCTTTTGTATGTGGCTTGTACGCGCGCGGAACAAGAGCTTGTCTTTGTGGATGCGCTCAAACATGAGGATTTGTACAATGGACCTTTGAATACCTATGCCCTTCTCAATAACAAAGGCTTTACGAGCTGGTTTTTTCACCTTTTTCACATGGAAAGCGATCCCAATGTAGTCTTTGAAAAAGTCGAAACGCTTTATGAGCGTCCCGATTTATCCGTTCTCACCCAAAATAAATCGGTTCCTTTGCGCTTTTATTCTCTGCCCACTCAAACTCTCACTTCTCAAACCGCCAGTGAAACCAAACAAAAGACCTCTTGGAAACAAATCCAAAATCAGGCTGAACGAAGCTCTGTTCAAGCGCGAGTTCGGGGAACGCTCATTCACGATATCGTCAGTTCCATCCCCTACCCTTATCAGGCTCAAGACATTGAAGCTTTTGTCCAAAGAGCCGGAATGCCTTTAGATGCCAAAGGGATCGACCAAATTCTTGCCTTAAACCAAAACGAGCTTTATCAGCAATTCATGGATTTACCACATGAATTTGAATGTTCATATTGTACAAAAACAGATAATAGCTATATTCACGGTTTTATGGATCTAGTAGTCGAGCTTTCCGAGGAAGAAACGGCCGTCATTGACTTTAAAACGGACATTGCTTTTGATTCCTTTTCTTTGTTGAAAAAGTATCGCAATCAACTTGAAACCTATAAAGAAGCTTTACAAAAAATTCATCCACATAAAACCATTCGAGCTTGGATTTACTCTTTTAGTCTTAAAGAGATGATTGAAGTGCGCTAAAAAATTTAAGTTCTATAAATCAGGAGTCCACTAGTTCTTAAGCCAAGTCCAACGATCATATCTTTTTTTCGTTTGGTTTGATGGTGTAAGAATCCAAAAGATGTGGTGGGCTCCTTTTTCAATTGGTTTTATTGGATAGAAAAGAGCGAATTCTTCTCCTTGTCTTTATTAAGAGAGAATAGATTAGTAAAAAATGAACAAATTTGTAACCCATATTTTCAACATACTTTTACACAATTGCGTTTGAAAGTCTCTTTTATTTATACTAAACATGACATACCAAAGCAAAAGGCCCCTTTTTAAGGAGGCCTAAAGAGAAAAGGAGAAAAAAGGACTATGTCATTTCTTGAAAAGTGTTTCCATTTATCTGAGAAACACACTACAGTCAAGACCGAAATTTTGGCTGGAGTGACAACATTCTTGTCCATGGCCTATATCCTTGGAGTCAATCCAATTATTCTTGGCGACGCGGGCATGAATCCTGAGGCGGTCTTTTTAGCCACAGCTCTAGCTTCCATGATCGCTTGCGGACTTATGGGCTTTTTAGCTAACTACCCTGTGGCTCTTTCAGCTGGAATGGGTGTTAATGCCTTATTTGCCTATACAGTTTGTGGATCAATGGGCTTTTCGTGGCAGGCTGCGCTCGCTTCTGTTTTCATTTCTGGTATTGTGTTTGTGCTTATTTCGGTAACCGGAATTCGTAAGAAAATTATTGATGCGATTCCTGTTCCCTTAAAATTGGCGATCGGGGCTGGAATTGGCTTTTTCATAGCCTTTGTTGGCTTCAAAAATTCTGGGATCATTGCGGCGGATCCAGCTACGTTTGTTGCGATTGGAAATTTATCCGATCCCACTGTGTTGCTTTCAATTTTTGGTATTTTAGTGACGATTGTTTGTGTCGTTCGTAAAGTTCCTGCAGCGGTTTTCGTTGGCTTAGTAATTACGGCTTTATTTGGTTTGATTTTAGGCTTTTTAGGGGTTGAAAATATGCCGATGTTTGGTGGCTTATTCACTACCCACTTTGATCTTTCCACTGTAGGAGCCTTTGCTTCTGGTTTTGGAGAACTGTTTTCTCATCCTCTTGAAGCACTGATCATTGTTTTCTCTTTCTTATTTGTCGACTTTTTCGATACGGCTGGTACTTTAGTAGCCGTGGGACATGAAGTTGGTTTGATTAATCCCGAAGGACAACTTGAAAAAGCAGAACAAGCTTTACTAGCGGATTCAGTTGGTACTTGTATTGGAGCTGTTCTTGGAACCTCCACGGTAACAAGCTTTGTAGAATCGTCAGCAG
Organism: Allobaculum sp.; assembly: GCA_014803815.1. The sequence continues at coordinate 8,006 of JAAVAY010000087.1, forward strand.
GAGTTGGTGTTGGAGGAAGAACTGGATTAACAGCTGTTACAACTGGTGTTTTGTTCTTCCTATCTATCTTCATTTCACCTCTCATTCTTGGTCTCATTACGAGTGCTGTTACGGCTCCCGCTCTAATTATTGTCGGTGTCATGATGGCCCAACAAATGAAGTCCATTGATTGGGGTAATATGGTTATCGCTTTACCTTCTTTTGTCATCATTATTGTGATGGTTTTAAGCTATTCTATTTCGAATGGAATCGCTTTTGGCTTCATCACTTATGCAGTAGCGATGATTGCAGCTGGAAAAGCCAAAGAAGTTCACCTTACCGTTTGGATCTTGTTAGTCGTCTTTGTCATCTACTTTGCTTCACCCTATCTGCTTTAATTTAAAAACTCGGCCCTCAAGTTGCCGAGTTTTTTTTTCTAAATATATTTTTGATAGAAGAACATGAGACTGATCACTATAAATAAAACAGCTATTATTTTGGGAAGCATCCAAAAAATAGCATACCGTCCTACTAGTCCGCGCCATACCCAAAGGCCTTGATCGGCTCCTTTGGTGCGATTGCATTCAAAACAAGCGGGAACTAAGTTTTTCGGATCGTTGACACTTTTTGCCCCTAAAGCTTTTAAAGCCAAACGCGAAGACCAGGTGCTTTCCGCCGCTTTACAGGAAATCAGATGATCCACTTCCATGTCTTTCACTTTGACTTTTTTTCCACAATATGCACATCGATAGACTTTTCCTTGATTATGAATTCCTTTGTTGTTGGCTAAAAACGTTTGTCGATAGGAGCTGGATCGAACATAGCGCTTGTCGATGCGTTGAAACTGTAGATGTTGCTTTGTACTCCAGCGCCGAATCTTACGCCATTGCGCTTCATCTTCTCGTGTCCAATAATCACTAGTTTTCGTTTGAATATGTTGAAAATTCCAAGTATGCAATTGTTTTTGAATCGTGCGAGATTTCGTATTTCCCGTAATTTTTAACATAGCCTGCTCCTTTCTAAAATTCGAATTGGAACTCAAAGCGAGGATTTTAAAGGTTTTATTAGGCTTTTTACGCTCATCCAAGTGAAAATGAGCATTTTATCGATACAGAATTTGAAGGATCAAGTAAAACAGGAAGGATAAAATTATGATTTCGACCTTTTTGGAAAAACAATTTCATCTCTCAGAGAGGAAAACGACAGTTCAGATAGAGAGTGTAGCAGGAATCACGACTTTTTTAGCGATGTCTTTCAACCTTGAGCTTACACCTGCTGTTCTCGCC
>JAAVAY010000088.1 GCA_014803815.1 Allobaculum sp.
CTTTTGTGATTTTAATCCCTTTACTCGTGGGACTCACGCGGCTGATTTTTCATACCACCATTGGAATTAAATCGGCTTTAGTTCCTTTGATTGTGGGAACCGTTCCCTTTGTGGCTCGGCAAATGGAATCCGCTATGGAGGAGATTCCAGAAGGCATTGTTGAAGCGAGTATTGCGATGGGCATGAGTCCTTGGCAAATCATTTGGAACGTATATTTGAAACAAAACATCCCAGGCATGATTCGAGGAATGACCATTACCCTCATTGCGGTTATTGGTCAAATTGCGATCGTCGGAACAGTAGGAGCGGGTGGTCTAGGAGACTTAGCCATTCGCTTTGGTTGGCAAAGACAGATGGAAGACATTACCATTGTGGTTTTAATCTTACTGTTGATCATCATTTCGCTTATTCAAGCGCTTGGCGATTGGCTAGTGCGTAAAACCACGCATTGATGTAGGATACCCACTAAGAAGGCTTGTGAGGAAAGAAAAAAACTCAACAGTCTTTGGCTTTTAAAAGAGAGAAGAAGAGAAAGGAACATAAACATATATGAAACACTTTACAAAACTAGCAGCCGTTGCAGCGCTAAGCCTTGGTTTATTTGGATGCTCTTCGAGTAGCGATTCCTCCACTAGTTCGACAAGCTCTACGAGTTCAAGCTCAAGCGAGAGCGTAGTGATTCGTGTAGGAGCGACGACTAGTCCTCATGGTGTCATCTTGGAAGAGGCGAAGTCGCTTTTGGCTGATAAAGGCTATGAATTGGAAATCATTGAATTTTCCGATTATCCAAACATCAATCCTTCTACTTCCGATGGCTCTTTGGATGCAAACTATTTCCAACATCAACCTTATTTAACTGGTTATAACGAAGACAACAATTACACTGAAGGCGTAGAGGGATACTTGATTTCCGCTGGAGCCATTCATTATGAACCTCTTGGCATTTACTCTGAAAAACATTCTTCGGTAGATGATATTCAAGATGGTGCGCAAATCGTGATTCCAAACGATGCAACCAATGAAGCGCGCGCTTTATATCTCTTGCAAGATCAAGGCTGGATCACTTTAAAAGATGGAGTTGATCTGAATACCGCTACAGTACAAGATATTGCGGAAAATCCTAAAAATTTGGATATCGTAGAAATCGCCGCGGACCAAGTGGCTTCCAAACTTCCTGATGTGGATTTTGGAGTTCTAAATGGAAACTATGCTTTAACCTCGAACGTAACACAATACTTACTCGTCACCGAAGCCGCTGATTCGGAAGCGGCTAAAACTTATCAAAATATCATTGCGGTAAAAGAAAGCAATGTAGATGATGAAGGCATTCAAGCGCTTGTAGAAGTCTTAAAATCCGATGACATCAAAAGTTTCATCGTAGAAGAATTCGGTGCTTTCGCCGTTCCTGCTGAGTAGTTTTGATCCTAACGCTTTTTCAATAAAAAATAGACTTCAAATCCTCCACACCTTTTGTGGGGGATTTTCTATAGTCCAAAAGCAAACTTGTTTATCGTTGAGCATTAAAAAGCCGTTTTAGGAACTACTAGAGTAGATGACGACTTTGGAGGACCAAAAATGAACATAGTTAGATATGACGCAAAATATAAAAACACATTCATTCAATTCAATACAGATTGGATCATCGATCATTTTGGAAAGCTTGAAAAAGAAGATTTTGACACCTTTGAAAAAATCGAGGAAGAATTGGAAGCTGGTGCCATGATTTATTTTGCCTTGGAAGATGATGTAGTGCTGGCTACTTGTATGGTCAAACCAATGGAAGGAACAACATGGGAACTGTGTAAACTTGCCTCCAACAAACATAGAGAGCATAAAGGATGCGGTAGTGCCGTTTTTGAAGCAGCCATGCAATGGGCTATAGAACATGGAGCCAAAAGGTTATTTATTATCTCTAATAGCAAATTGAAACCAGCCCTTCATATTTATGAAAAATATGGATTTGAAGAAATTGAAATAGAGAATTACGGATATGAACGTGGAGATATTGCTTTTGAACGACGAATAGACTAAAGCTTATAAAAAAGGCCAATACAACCCTGCTTTGATGAAGTGAGCTTGTTCTTGAATAGAATGATTCATAAAGCCCGAACAATTTGGCATTCAGATGGATAGGGATGACAAAATCTTTTACACTCCTATTGTCATCTATCTGAAACAAGACTTCTATTTTTAGAACTTAGCTAAAAAGATGAAAAGGAATAAAGACTATGGAATCTATTCAAAATCCCTTACCACCTGTCAAAGCGGTCATCTTTGATTTCAACGGGACGCTTTTTTTAGATAACGATAAGCATGTCAAAGCTTGGTCAGAAATTTCGCAAGAACTGCGCGGTAAGCCTCTAAGTGAAGAAGAACTCTATACCCATTGCAATGGACGACCAAACCATATGATTATTCGCTACTTGAATGGAGGAAAAGAAGATCCCATTTTGGAGTCGAAGTATTCTTTGTACAAAGAGGAAATCTATCGGCGTTTATGCCAAGAAGATCAAGCCAATTTTCATTTGATTCAAGGGGCTTCAGAATTATTCGATGCTCTTAAGAAAAAAGGCATTCCCTTTACGATTGCTTCAGCTTCCATCAAAGAAAACATTGATTTTTTTGTAGAGAGTTTTGACTTAGATAAGTGGATCGATCCTTCCACGATTTGTTATGACGATGGCACGTATCCAAGCAAAAAAGAGATGCTTCAAAAGGCCTGTACCATTTTAGCCACTTCACCTAAAGAAGTTACGATCTTAGAGGATTCTCTTTCCGGCATTCAAGCNGCCCAAGCNATTGGAATAGAAGATATCCGCTTAATCGATTCAGCCCATCAAGGAGAAGAATTAGGAAAATTGCCCCATGTTCTTCAAGTGGCGCCAACGATGAAATCCATTTTAAAAGCGATGCAGCTAGGCTGAACTATAAATATCAAAAAACCTGAAAAGCCATTTCTCTTTTCAGGTTTTTTAAGGTTGACATCCTTGTAAGTAACGTCGAATCAATCGTTCAAGTTGTTCTAAAATGCCGCTTGGATCTTCTTCCAAACAGGCTTCAAAAACGGTTCCCTTGACAATCGTACATAAATCAAGAGCCATTTGATGGGGATCTCCACATAAATAGCCAGCGTCTATGGCTTGGGCGAGTTCTTGTTGGCTATAGGCCATAATGGTATCTGGATTAAATTTTCCATTTTTACGATTCATGTAGCTTTTTAAAGCTGGATTGGAAGCTGTATAAAAGCTGGTTAAAAAATCCAACCCAAACGACATATAGCGAGAAATGAGCCGCTCGTACAGTTCAAATTGTCGTCCCCCTGGATCACTTAGGGGAGTCATGAGTGGTTCACTAGGTAAAAGATCCGACGTGACAAAGGTCATCATCAAAGCGTCTTTTCCCGAAAAAAAGTGATAGAAAGTTCCCGTGGAGACATTGGCCGCTTGGCAAATATCACGAACAGTGATTTGACTCGCATCCTTTTGGGCAATTAAATGGGCCGTAGCGTCGAGAATAAGTTTCTTGCTTTCCCCTTTGATGCGCCCTCGTTTTTTGTTTGGTTCCATGCCTTTTATTATAACCATTTTTGGAAGGTGTATTTTCAATCAAGAAGGGCTACAATGAAAGTTTACACTAGAACAAGTTCTAGAATCCGTTAGGATTGAGAAGAAACTCAACCTTATTTTTCTCCTTTGTCGTTCAAAAAAGTAGACGGATGAAACGAAATTTTTATACTTAATCTTGTAAATAGAACGTGTTCTAGAAGTTGTTCTAAACTACGTTTTATTTGGAGGTGAGTATATGTTGAATATTGAATACTGGTCTGATTATGCTTGTCCCTTTTGTTATATTGGGGTGACCAATTTGGAAAAAGCCATTGCGCTTGCGAATATGGAAGATCAAGTTCAATTGGATATGAAATCTTTTGAACTCAATCCCTATGCTAGTCGCTCTTATAGTGGCCCAACGGTTACTCGTTTTGCCCACAAATATGGTCTTTCCGAGGCGGAAGCGGCTAACCGCATTGAAGGCATTTCCGAAATGGGGCGTCGTGCTGGGTTAGATTTCCGCTATGCTGATACACGGTACACCAATACTTTTGATGCCCATCGGCTTCATAAACTGGCTCAAAAAGAATATCCAGACTTAGTTGAAGCGTTAAACCATGCTTTGTATAAAGCCTACTTTACAGATGGAAAAGAACTTGCAAACCATGATGTATTGCTTGAAGTGGCTAAGGAAGTTGGGTTGGATCCAGCCCGCGTACAACAAGTATTAGAGAGCGATGAATTTGCTCAAGATGTTCGCAATGACGAAGCCCAAGCTTCTATTGCAGGAGTGCATGCAGTTCCTTTTTTCCAAATTGGAAATCAAATCGTAAATGGTGCAGCTGCTCCTGGAGATTTAGCGAAAGTTTTATTGCGTGAAGCGGCTAAAGCGGAACAACAAGCTCTGGCTGGAGCTTCTTGTTCCATTAATGGATGTGAAATTTAGATGGCACAAATTTTTCAACTTCCTGTAGCCGATGTATTTCAGGAAAATTGTTATATCTATGGCGATCCCCAAACACGTCATGCCGTTTTAATTGATCCAGGAGCACAACCTGAAAAAATTAAAGCTTGGGTTGACCAAAACGGTTGGACGATCGATCGCATTCTTCTGACACATGGCCATTTTGATCACACTGGTGCGGTCAATGCGTTACGAGAAATTTGGGATATTCCTGTGTATGCTAAAAACGACATGTACTTGTTGGATCCCTATCTCAATCTTTCTGAGGCCAATAACCGTTATGTAGTGGTGAAAAATGCTCATCATTTTCATGAAGGAGAAAATGTGTTGCCCGATACGATGTCTGGAACCTTACAAGTCATTTCGACTCCAGGTCATACGCCGGATTCTGTCACCTTTTATGATCCCCATAGCCATGTAGCGTTTGTAGGAGATGCGATGTTTCAAGGCCAACCTGGAATTTGGAACTTTCCAGGAGGAAATCGCGAAGAACTTTTAAACTCAATTCGTGAAAAGCTTTTGACCTTACCAGATAATACACTTTTATTATCCGGTCATTCAGCGCCTACCACGCCTCAAGCGGAGCGTCCCCTCTACAATTATTAAATAGCAGTAAAAAAAAGCAGTGATGCAAGACAACTTGTCTATCCATCACTGCTTTTGCTTTATATTGAATCGCGCATAATCTAAGACAATCTAATCCTCATGCCACTCTAAAAGAGCTCTCACATTGGATAAATCTACCATATCTTGATGCGCTAGGGAATTGCGGGAATCGGTTCCCAAATTCAGTAAATAGATATCGTTTTGAGAATACTCGATATCAAGTATTTCTACTCCTTTATCTGTAAACCATCTAGGATCATCAACCAAACTGTTTAACACCCCAATTTCAAGTCCCATAGGGGGCACAATCAATTTATTCGTATCGGGATGCCTTCTAGGGGTAAGCTGGGAGTATTCCCCTTTATATTTAAAAATAATGTGCTGTCGAATTTTCTCTATAATTGGAAAAAGATGACTGACTTGGTTTTTCCAACAAATTTCTTTAATTTGGTCTACATCCCAATTGGCTTTAGAAAATGTTTTTTCTGAAGGAAAATTTTGCATTACCTTTTGATAGCGTTTGGCAGGTTCTTTAAATAATTTCTGGGGCAGAGCTAAAAGCTCGCTACACAATTCAGGATTTCCATCCGATAAGTCAGCCGCTAAATCGGCTAAATAATAAATAAACTTATCCTTGATGGTGGATTTGGAAGAATAGAGCTTTTTTTCTAAAAATAATGTTGCAAAGACATGGAGCGTAAAGTTATTCAAATAATCCATTGTAGACGTGAAAACTGTTTTTTCTTTGAACAAAACTTTTAGAGCATAATATATTTCCGTTTTTTTTAGGGATGAATCCAATTCCAACACAAAACGACAGATGGGAAGGTCTCGATGAGAGTTGTCTATCACTTTTTGGCGTTCTTTCGTATAGAAATGGATAAAATTCATCCAAGCAATGAGTTGCATCTCAGAATCTAGGCATTTTATCCAAATGAGTTTTTGGTGAAGTGGCGTTTCTAAAGATTGTCCCAAAAAAGTTGGATAATCATCGAAAGGACGAAACTGCCGCTTTCGAGATTCCAATTCGAAGCGCTCAAAAAGATATTCTCCAGGATCAGCAATATTTTCTACTTTATGGTCCATAGAAAGATACAGCTGATTTTCTCCATCCTCTCGAAAGGGCTGACAGATGATCTGTTTAAATTCATGAGCCCACGGAATTCTTTGCGCATCATCAATCACAACTATTTTTGATTGATTTAAGGAATTTATGATTAACTCAACCGTTTCTTTGGGTTTGGGAACGGCTTCCCACCACAATTGAATGATGTCCTCGTTCATAAAATACCTTTCTTATTGAGAATAAAGATCGGAGAAGTTCAAAATTTGATCTTCTAAATTTCCTAGAGATCCTAGCATTTGTCGAAAAGAATAGCGAGCAAAGGCATATTGAGAAGCTAAACTAGGAATCTTAATTTCTTGCAAAATATTGAGATCACACATTTCGAGCAAAAGCGCTTCTAATTTTCGGCGAGGAAGTTGGGTGATACGAGAAATTGACCAAACATCGGCTAACTTAACAATTTCCTCTTGACTGAAGGCCACTCTTTCCGAATTAGTTGCAATTAAATAGGCCAACAAGGTCGCTAAAATTCGGTAAGATGAATAAACTTGGGGACCTGTATCCAAATCGACCGTACTGATAAAATTTTGGGTAATTTCATCTTGTAACTGCTGATTCGCGAGTACCTTTTGAATCAGCGTTTCTTTTAAGGGATAGGGAGGCGTGTTTGAAAACTCATATCCACCATAGTCTTTGCGTTGTAACGTATCGACAAGAATTTTCCCAAATTTTTGAATCATACCAGGGAAATAATTGGTCGCATCAAAAATGCTTGTTTCTAGGATGTCAGTCGTTTCCCCCTCTTCAAAAGAGAAACCTAGATAAGACAAGGGAAGCTCAAAGAGCTTTTTTGCTTCTTCAAATTTAAAAGGCTTCACTATTAAGCTGCTCAATTTCACAAAAGGGCTGTTGTCAGCTAAAGCATTTCTATGAAAGCGTTCCGTTTCATGAAGCCCGCATAAGACAAATTTAAAGCGACCATGAAACAAACCTTGAAGCGAAGTTAAAAGGCTAATGATTCGATATCCATCTTCACTACAAGACTCAATAAATTGATCAGCTTCATCAATCATCAGAAGCAAATATTTTATCCGTCCGTCTTTATCTTCAGGAATGGATAAACAATCCCGTAAAACGTTATAAATCTCATCCCACGTTAGATTGGTCGTGTCGTCAGAAACGAGTTTACATTTGCGAAGTTCTCTGCTCAGTAATTCTGCTACCCCTTTATACTCAATTTTATCGGCAGACAAGACCATAGCGATCTTTCCTTGAGATGGATCGTTAACTTCCTTGTGAGCTTGATACAAAAGAGCGGTTTTTCCAAGCCGTCTTCCTCCATATAAAAGATTGATTCCTTGAGGATCTTTAATTTGATGCAATTCATCCTCCCGTCCGATAAACATTTCTGGTCGTAAATTGGCTGCTTGGGGAGTAAAGGGATTGATGGAACTAAGAGGTGTAGTCAGAGCGATCAGCATTTGATTTACCACATTTCGATTTCCATAGCGAAGCAAATAAAACAGACCTACTTGATCTAAAACAAGACATGGAGGAACTTCCCGATCTTGTTTAAAGTCATAGGCAAGCTTTCTTCTCTCAAGAATATTGACGATTCTATCGTGTAAAACAAGCACAGGAGTAGACGTCTCTAAATCTTTAACCTTTTGAAAAATCCGATCCACAGAACAATATTCGGGAAGGCAATAAATGTACATTCCTTCATAATCTAGATCCGAGCCAAATAAACTAATAGGATGCTTATAGCTACTTCGAGTTCTATTTGATCTCAGGTCAGTTTTAATGTAAAAAAGAGATTCTCTTGGAGCTAAAGATGGAAAATCTCGAGAAGATCTTTCTGTGATCTCCTTTAATTTTGGAAAACCTAAATTGGAAAGAAGCTCTTGAATGTTTATGGACTTTGTTTTAGTTGTAGCTTTTGGCCAATTCATAATCAATGCTTCAGCCCACTTAGAGTCTTCTTTGGATAAAGAAGAATCTTTTGGAAACACATCAGAAAGAGATTCAATCGGAAGACTTCTACAGAGAAGAGAGTAGTTATCTAAAAAGTCTTGGAAATAATGGTTTTGGAAAGACTCCACTACAATATGGCGATCAGCTCCAATGCGTGTAAGGACATCTTCGGCAGCTGTAAAGTTGCGCTTGGAAAGAAAATTATAAAATTGATCCCACTCTTGAGCAAATTCACCTTTTTCTGGAAAATTTTCTTTTAAGAATTGAGCTTTTTCTAATATATGTTGTTTTCGTTTTTCTCCACCAGATTGAATATATTGCGTCAATCCCTTTAAGCGTTTAAATAACCATCCATAATTTAGAGTCTTATCGCTTTCCTTTTTCCAATTTTCGATACGTTTCAATAATTCGTCTGGTGTAGGTTCTGGATCTAAACGCCCATACATTTGAGAAAGACTGAGGATTTCATTGAATGTCTTCAATTCCATTTCAATTGAATTTTTCAAATAGCCATATTGAGAAAGCACAATAGGATCAGAAGAAAAAGAAAGAGGAATTTCTTTTTCTTTAGCATAGTCCAAGACAAGTAAAGCTGAACCATAATTATCCTCTTTGTTTGAAACCATTCTAGAAAGCCGTGTTGACCAGTCAAAGTCTACAAAAGAGGAATAGTGTAAAACGTTTAGACAGTGACGAAGAACTCGTTTTGGAGCCGAAAGACTAGGAATGTCCTTGGGTGAATCTAGAACAGGAAGGAACTGTGAATCCAATAACACTTCGTCATCCTTTAAAAAGTCAATGAAAAAATATTTAGAGGAAAGAAAATTTTGATTTCCACTTAAATGGTCTTGGATTTCTTCTAAAGTTTTTTGCAACAAAGGTTCATAAACGAAAAATTCTTCCGTTAAAGAGGAAAAATCCGATGAAGTCGTGTTAGCCAACAGCGCTTTGATTTCCTCAATTAAAGATTGAACCTGCGAATTGACTTTATGCTTGGAGAAAGCAATGGGCGAAGAATGACTAGATTTCTCTAGAGAGCTTAAACAAAGTTGAATGGCTTCTTCCACTAAGTCCATAACCGCTTTACGTTCTGGATTATGGAAATACTGATCGAGCTGGTTTTTCTTTTTAGGAGAGTGGCCTGGCTTACGAGATAAAGTAACTTTTCCTTTTTCCCAGGCTTTATCGAGATACTCATTTAACTTGATAAGATGGATTCCATTTTCAAGGGACGAATCTTTTAAGAAATGAGTTTGAATATAGGTTTTAATCTCTTCTAGATTTGCATAATTTCCTTCTTGTAACATTTTTAAATAAGAGTAAAGAGGAGATTTGGAGCCTAAAACTTCCTTTAACACTTCAAATGGCCCTTCACGATGTCGCTCATAACGACTGAAAGTCGATTCTAACTCTTCAAAAAAATGTTGATATTTCTTCTTCTCATTCAAATCCGATTCTGAATTTTCTTCTTGTGTTTTCCAATCGGTGATTAAGCCTAATCCTGTTTTTTCCGCTTGCCCACATTGAATAAACAAATCCATAAGCTCTTTGATCTTTCGAGCCCACTCCATTTGGCTCAGAGAAATGGAGTACTGGAGTTGATTGAAAGAAGCAACTTCCTCGGTTGAACACAAAAAAGCAGCGCGTAAAAGAAGAGTCCAATGGAGTGGATTGCTTCCTTCGAATTGATAATCCAAGTCTTCTAGGATTTTATCCAGCGTTTTTTCTTCTTTAAATGGATCATTTAAGAGCCAAGAAACTAAGCTCGCATTCTTCTGCATTTCTTTTGAATCGAAACTATGCAGATAAGCCGAAGCCTCTGGGAACTTTTTATGAGAGAAAAGAAATTTTAAGACATCGCTATCCAAAATATCTTCTTCTCGATTAAGAAGGCCTTTTTCATTGAGAAGAGCTAAAAAGGCTTCTTGATCAGCTGTGAAAGTAGCTTCAGGAGAATCAGATCCTAAATCTGATTTTAATTTTTCAAAAACTTTGGATTCCAATTCCTTTTTTGGAAAAAACTTGAGCCATTGTTCTCGAATGAGAGTATCGCGAATAGATTCGGCTTTCTCTAAATCGTTTTCGATTTTAGCTTTATAGAGCATTCGATCGACTTCTTTCCACTTCTCTTTATCATAAAGGGAAGTAGACGAATCTTCTGCTAGCTCTATTTCCTCATCATATTCATCTTCGAAATCGACTTCATCCTTGGATTCGACTTCATCCTTGGATTCGACTTCATCCTTGGATTCGACTTCTTTTATAAAAGATGGGGTTTCTTCTAAACAATTGGTAAGAGATCGAATTAATTCATCTCCTTCTTCTAAAGGAAGAATTTGATCCAAGTTGGATTCGTTAAAACTTCCATAAAAAATATGGAACCGCGAGCTGTCCAAAAATTCTTGGAGATGGAGAGCTTTTTGGTAAGCCAAATCTTTAGAGTAATCAAGACAAATTAAATTCCAGGGATCATCCAATCTGTATTTCCCATTTTTAGATAACTGAGCTATATACTCAGCTAAATCTTTTAAAGCTTGCATTCTTTCAGGATATAAAGAGAAAGTCAAAAGAGGAGCATAGCTTGGACAATTTAGAATGTGAATAAATAGAGGTTCACTGGCTTCAACGGTAAAAAACTGTCGGGTGAAACGGTTTTTGTAAGGAAGAGTGAAATCTTGTAAATCTTGAAGTTTCTTCTTAGCCTCAGCTATCCCCTCTTTAATATCTCTTGAAGGGAAAAATTCAAAAGGAGGAACGTCCTTGATTTGAACTTGAAATTGATCAGCAATTTGATTTGCAGTCTCAATTAAGTTTACTTTGGTAAGCAAGGCGAAGGCCTCTTGAGGTTCTTGAGATGACAAAGGGACTGCATAAGGGAGATTATCCTTTTGATATTTTGTTTTGATCGGAAGCTTCTTTCGAATCTCAGGCGTGTTAAAAAAGTCTAAACCACGATTCGTTAAAGAATAAAACTCTCCGAAATCTTTAATTATACATTGCTCAATAAGACCATTGCGATAAAGGCCACTAGGATTAAAAAGCTTATAGCGTTTAGAACCATACTGAACTC
>JAAVAY010000089.1 GCA_014803815.1 Allobaculum sp.
AGATATCTTGTAAGACTTGTTCATATGGAATGATTTTTCCCTTTTGGGCATCCTGGATCATCCGTCTTTTGGCTCTTGCTTCTGGGGCAGCATCCAAATAAATCTTGACCTCAGCTGTGGGCAAAACCACATCACAAATGTCTCGACCATCCACAATAAAGCCTTTAGAGGCTGTGATTTGTTTTTGAAGGGCGACAAGCTTTTGACGCACTTCAGATAAGGTGGAATATTGAGAGGCCAATTGGGAAACTTGAGGGGTGCGAATGGCTTGGCTTACATCTTCTTGATTGAGAAACACCTTATCTTTTTGAGACATATCTAAAGCAATCGTATCTAAGGCCTGTTTTAAGGCTTCACTGGATTTTGGGGGAATACCTTGTTGGTGTAAAGCCAAAGCCACGGCTCGATACATCGCTCCTGTATCGAGATGAATCAAACCATATTGGACAGCTAAAGCGTCTGCTAAGGAGCTTTTCCCTGCTCCACTTGGGCCGTCTATGGCGATATTAAATGAATTCATCTGAGAACCTCCGAACAAAATGCCCATAAAAATAAAATTGGATAGCTGTGGAAGCCTAGCCCCAGCTTGAAAAAATAGTCTAGAAAATGCCGAGTTTAGACATCCAGAAAATCGTTAACAAAATCAATAACAATAAAATTACGCAACAAGCCACCATGAAAATGATTGCACTTGTGCTCACCTGCTCATTACTTGATGAACTTTCCTTGCTCGCTTTTGGGGCTTGCTTAGACTTGACCTGTTTGGCTTGTTGTTTAGGGGCTCGACTAGACATATCCGTAGAGGAAGTAGAGGAGGAAGTCTTTTTGGCTTTTTTAGAAACCACAATGGGTGGTTCTTCTTCCTCTAATCCTTCGTCTTCATACTCCTCTACATTGGGGCGCGTTTTGCGCCGCACTTTGCTGATCAAAGAGGCAAAGCGACCATTTGATTGTTCTTCTTCGTAATACTCCTCTTCTTCATCGACTGGTTCTTGATAGGCTGCTTGCTGGTTGCGATTTGTAAAAGGCAACTCTGGACCATCGTCTTGATTGGTAAAGTAAGGATCATTGACTGGTACTTCTGTGGTAGCAAATAATGTATCAAGCGATTGACTATCAAGCGTTTTTTCCAGGTTCTCTGCAGGTTGCGCATTGGTTTGACGTGTCGTTTTGTGCCGTTTACGACGGGTATTTCCAAACAATACGGGCTTTTCTTTGGTTTCTTCTTCAACGATTTCAACCATCGGCTCTTCATTGGCCTGTTGGCTAGGTGTAAACAAATCCAAAAAGTCGGGTTCCTCATTTTGGACTCTTTTGGTCTGAGAAGCCGTGGTGGATTTCACTTGGGTAGTGTCGGATTGGATGGGTTGACTCGTGCGGCGTGAGGTTGGATTGCTCATTAAGCTTGATAAATCGGAGCCATACAAATTGCGTGTAGTCCCACCGACATCTTCGTTTTGTTCCATGGTTTCAAAGTGAACAGAGCGACGTGCAGCAGCTTGTTCTTGGGAGGATAAGTCATGAAGAATTTGCATCTGAGTATCGTCGGTGACGAGTTCTCCATTGTCCAAATTGTACTGCTTTACCTCTCCAAGCAAATCTTCGATCACTGGCCCACGCAATTTTTGGTCTGCTTTAAAATCAGGAGCGGCCATACGAGTTGAGCGCGCTTGTTTGGTGCTGACTTGGGGTTCACTTTCCTGCTCAAGCGAATCACGCAGATCTTGGTACTTCTCTTTTCGAGACAGTTTGGCCATCTGTTTTCGGGCTGAATACTCGTGTCAAGCATGAGCGGAAAAGCCCGAACCCTCCTTTCTTTGAATTGGCTATCGGCCAAAAACCTAAATTGGTTTCCAATGTAGGGGAACTTTTGAGTTTACTCCTCCTTATTGAAGAAAGCTTAAAATTGACCGTATTTTAAGGAAAAGTAAGATAAAAATTCCCTTACTACATGCATTATGCATTATATCAAACTTTATAGGGAAGTGGGTCAAAAATGCCTTTAAGTAAAAGGGAAACAACAAAAAAAGCCGCAAAGCGGCTTTGATGAGGGCTAGGACTTAGCGCGGCCGGAATACTTTCCATCCGCCGTAGAAACCACGATCAATTCGCCTTCGTTGATGAATAGAGGCACCTTGAGTTCAAGACCGGTTTCCAATTTAGCATTTTTTTGTGCGGCCGAAGTTGTATCGCCTTTGACAGCGGGTTCGCATTCTACTACTTGTAACGTAGCTTTATCGGGTAAAGAAACGCCGATGATTTCACCTTCATAGCTTGTGATGTTGACATTATCATTTGGTTTTACGAACTTGCGTTCCCATTCCAAACGGCTGGTGGGGATTTCAACTTGTTCGTAGGTTTCATTGTCCATGAAGACCATCGCATCATCGGTATCGTAAAGATATTGCATTTCGCGTTTGTCGATCATGGCGGGTTCTACTTTTTCTCCACCACCCCAAGAGAGTTCGACATTGGAGCCAGTGCGTAAGTTGCGTACTTTCGCTTTTACGACCATCGCTGAACGGGCTGTTTTGTTTTGAAGAGTGTCAAGAACTACATAAATTTCGCCATCCACTTGAATGGTTTGTCCTGGTTTTAAATCGTTAGAACTGATCATGAGAGTTTATCCACTCGCAAGGCTTTATTACGTTGAAAGGATTTGATTAGCTGGCTGCTTGCGAGCAGGATTCCTTTCCACGAAAAACCAGCTAATATCTTTTTCTATCCAAAAATCCTGTTTTGATGATAACAGACAATTGACTCAAAAATACACCTAAACCAAATATGAACCCCACAAGGTTCAAAGATTTGGCTCAAAAGGCAAGCGATCTCTTCTAAAAAGTACGTTTAGACTTTTTTTCAAGAGAGATTCCCTTTTCGTCCTATTAATTTTTCGCATATAAAAAAGCCTAGAAAAAAATCCCGCTTTCAAAGCGGGAATATAATTAAGCCTCTTGACGGTGCAATTGAATGTATTGATCCATAGCCGCAGCAGCTTTTTTACCGGCTCCCATAGCGGAAATAACCGTAGCGGCGCCCGTCACAGCATCTCCACCCGCAAATACACCATCGCGTGTGGTCATTTCGTTTTCATCCACCACTAAGCAACCTTTGCGGTTGGTTTCAAGGCCTTCTGTAGTTTGACGAATGAGCGGATTGGGAGAGGTTCCAATCGCCATGATCATACAATCTGCATCGATCATGAAATTGCTATCAGGTTTGGCCACTGGGCGACGACGGCCTGAAGCATCGGGTTCACCAAGTTCCATTTCGATGCATTCTACAGCTTTAACTTGTCCGTTTTCATCACCAATCACAGCGACAGGATTACGCAAAAGATCAAAAATGATGCCCTCTTCCATGGCGTGTTCCACTTCTTCTTTACGAGCTGGCAGTTCGTCTAAGGAACGACGATACACGATATGCACTTCGGAGCCCAAGCGACGAGCGCAACGGGCCGCATCCATAGCCACATTACCACCACCAACTACAACCGTTTTAGTGGGATGTTGAATGGGGGTAGTGGAATCGTCTTTATAGGCTTTCATCAAATTGAAACGGGTTAAAAATTCGTTGGCTGAATAAACCCCTTTTAAGGCTTCTCCAGGCAAATTCATAAAGTTAGGTAAACCCGCTCCACTGCCCACGAAAATAGCTTCATAGCCATCATCCATGAGTTCTTCGATGGTTCCAGAGCGTCCTACGACATAGTTAGTGACGATCTCTACGCCCATATCACGCAGTTTTTGAATCTCATGTTGCACGATGGATTTGGGCAACCGGAATTCAGGAATTCCATACATCAAAACGCCACCTGGGGTATGAAGGGCTTCAAACACGCTCACTTCATATCCAAGTTTAGCCAAGTCACCCGCTGCAGTTAACCCAGCAGGCCCTGCCCCTACAACAGCTACTTTATGGCCATTACGCTCTGGGATGATCACAGGCGCTTCGCCTTGTTCGCGCATATAGTCGGCTACGAAACGCTCTAAACGGCCAATAGCCACAGGCTCTCCTTTAATTCCACGGACACATTTGGCCTCGCATTGGCTTTCCTGAGGGCACACACGACCACAAATGGCAGGTAAGCTGCTTGTCAACGAGATGATTTCATAAGCTCCTTCAAAATCGCCTTCGGCCACTTTGGCTACAAAATCCGGAATATGAATGTTAACAGGACAACCTTGAGTGCAGGGTTTATGACGACACCCTAAGCAACGCTTAGCCTCATCGATAGCCATTTCGGCGGTATATCCAAGGGTGACTTCTTCTACATTTTGAATGCGTTCTTCTGGAGCTTGAGAAGGCATTGGATTTTTATCCATTCGCATATTTGGCATGATTATTCGCCCTCTTTCTTATTTAATAAGTTGCATGCTTCGTCATAGTCATGACGTTCTTTTTCGGCATATTGGCGGTTACGACTCATCGCCGCATCAAAATCCACGAGATGGCCATCAAAATCGGGCCCATCAACGCAGGCAAATTGCATTTTCCCATCCACCATCAAGCGGCATCCACCACACATACCAGTGCCATCGATCATAATGGGATTCATGGAAACAATCGTTGGAATATCGTATTTTTTCGTCAAAGCACATACGAACTTCATCATGATTAGTGGTCCAATCGCGATAACTTTGTCAATTTTTTGTCCACTTTGAATGAGTTCTTCAAGTTTAGCTGTAACCAGACCTTTTTCTCCAACTGATCCATCATCACTCATCAAATAGTAGTGATCGGATACGTTTTTGAATTCATCTTCTAAAATGACTAAATCCTTGTTGCGAAAACCGACGATGGTATCCACATTTTTGCCCGCTTCATGGAACGCTTTCGCAGTAGGCAAAGCAATCGCACAGCCTACCCCACCGCCGATGACTACGACGTTTTCCCCTTCAATTTCCGAAGGTTTTCCAAGAGGACCGGCAAAGTCGGCTAAAAAATCGCCCTCTTCTAAAGCCGAGAGCTTTTTAGTCGAAGCGCCTACGATTTGATAAATGATCGTGACCAGTCCTGTTTCAGGATCGGCATTTGCGATAGTGAAGGGAACACGTTCTCCCTCTTCATCCACACGTAAAATAATGAATTGACCCGCTTTAGCGCGTCGAGCTACGTGAGGAGCATCGACCGTAATTTGAACGACCGTAGGATTGAGTTCCTTTTTTTCAACAATTTTATACATTGTATTATTCCTCGTTTATCTTTTCTTTATTGCGCGCGAATTTGAAAAGATCCTTGCGCAAGAATTCAATAGTTTCAAATGAAACTTTTTTGTGTCCTAAGTATACAAAAATCCAAGATATTTTGCCCAAAAAAATTAGATCTTTTCATCAAAACGTTAAATTTTCAAGCTCTTTTCTTGTCTTAAGAGGGAAAGTTTCATTAAAGTAAGCCTAATCTAACCTCATTCTATTCATTTTTCTCTTTTTCTGTTTCGAAAAAAAATACATAAACGAAATAAATGAAACCCTTATCATTCGTTATCGCTCTCTTCTTTTCCGCAAAAAAAGGACTACCCTAGAGCGGTATAGTCCTAAAAAGCCAAAATTTGGATGGTTTTTCTTAATTCAAAAAGCTCAGATCAATACGATAAATCCACGATCGCAAAATGACTCATCTCAGGACTTCCTGGCATTCCTGTATCGTAATCGCAATCCCCGAGAAAGTGAAAGAAGGCTTCTTCTTGAGCCGGTTTGCGTACAGCCTTTAAGAAAAGCCCAATCGCGCGAATGGCCCGCTCTAAAGCGACCTCCCACAAATCAAACATCGACTCCTTACGTAATTCTCCTGTCACAGGATCAGGCCAAGGGGTATGTAACAAATTGCATACATCGATGTTATCTTCGGCTTCATTAGGAATGGAAAAACCAGTGACTAAGTGTTCAAAGCCAAAAGCTTTTTCAACGGGATGGAGCAGGGATTTTTTGTGGTTTTTCGGATCATGAAATCTCTTTTGCATCGTTTCCCACTCCTCCAAGACATCCATAAAGCGAGAAGGACGAATCGTTTCGCCATAAATGGTTTCAATAGCAGGTCCATAAATGCGCGCAATAGCCCGTATGATTGGAAGTTCAATCGAAAAGCACTGCTCTGTGGGCAGAAAANCGACAATAGTCATTCCCTTATGGTATTGCAACATCGCCGCATCCAATAACGATTCATAGCGATGATGACGTGCAGATGATTTGGCTGTATACGCTCCTACGCGCGAATAGACCAAAGGGTGAAGCGAACTATCAAGCGCCCAATGGCACAGATGACCACATACATAGGCGATCAAATCGTCTTGAATGGCCGAATTTTTTTCTTGGCGAATGGATTCCAAAGCACTTTGATAAAAGGCATTGACATTCTCATGATGAAACAAAATGCCATAATCGCGCAATGACGAAGGAATCCAAATCTTTTGTGGAGTAGTGTGATCATAAAATAGAAAATCAGGCCCCTGCCCTCCAGTAATCATAAAGGAACGATGGGCATTCAACATTGGATTGTCTAAACGATCTAAAACCGCTNCTGTAAATAAAGCATGTGTCACAATGCCTGGCATATAACCTCCCTACTTAAAATCTTTTCTAGATTTTTTAAGTGATTTTTAAAGCTTTTTTCCATCATAGACAGTATGAATTATTATCCCATGATGATCTTGACTCATCAATATAAAAAAAGGTCAAAGACCTTGCCACTCTTTGACTCCTTTTCTTAATAAAAACGTTTCCTTCCAATCCAACCTCTTTAGGTTTTGATGGTTGCTTTTTCTTCCTCCGCTTGAGGAGTGTTTTGACTTGGTTTTTCTACCCGTTTTAAGGTGAGCTCTTGAGCGGCATTCCAACGGGCTAAGCGTTTTTTGAGGCCCAAAAACAATTCGCGTTCGGCATAGGTATCCATAGAACAATAATCGCAAATTTGTTGAGCGATTTTATGCTGAAAGTTGGCATCGTCGCTTTTGGTGGCTTGGCGAAAGGCAAGGACTGCTTCCATCCCATTGTGGATATCGAGCAGGGCATAACCATCCTCCTTGGCAAAAAGAGGTAAAAGCGTTTTAAGCGAGCTTTTCCCTCGTTGACGCAAGTCATACCAAGAACCTTGCTCAAAAGGCAAAGACAAATCGACCATCCGAGCACAAAGCGCTTCGAGTTGAGGACGGTATTCTTCAAATTGGTTGGCGAGTTGCATTAAGCGCAACTTTTCGGCTCCTTCCATATTGAAGACCATGATGCTTCCAGTAGGAGGGATGTTTTGAAGCAAGTGTTCAATAAATTCCTTGCGACAATCCCCGGTTGAGAAATAGACGGATTGTTCTAAGCGTCCATCCTCTTGTTCGATGTGCAAAGAGTATTGAAAACAAAGCACGTCAAAGGGTTTCATTCCCACAAACGGAGGTACGGCATAGGTATCCCATTCAAAGTCTAAATAGGAAATGGGATAGGTGATTTGGTCTAACCATTCTTGCATGGCCTTGGAGTCGATAAAAAGCCCTTGCCCATTGCGAGCGGCCATGATTTGGGCGTATTGCATCGGGGTCCCTTCGATGTGGTTTCCATCGAGTTGACTCAAAAGCTGAATTCCATCTTGTTCTAAAACTTGTCGATTGGAGCAGTTGGTCAAAAAAGCAGAAGAATCATCGCCGAGTTCATCTTCCTTCCAACACTCCCCATAGTAGGGACATTTAGAAGGGGAGGTACATGCTTTCACGCGGCGCGGAATAAAATCAGTGGCCTCATGCTCAAAAAGTTCCTCGCCTCTTGCAAACAAAGCGTCTTCATCCACTAAAGGAAGCAGCTCTTTAAGCATGTCGTCAGCACTTTGAGAGTAAAATCCTCCATGCGCTTTTCGTAGACAATCCGATAGTAAGAAAAAGTCAGCTGGAACGCTATCTTCTTGACGTATCGCATTTTTATTGAGGTAGAGAAAGGCATGCTCTTCAATTTCCACACCACAACGTCGAGCGATTAAAAGGTTTACAAGAAGCAACCAAAGCAAACTTTCCTTTGGTGCTACCGAACAAACGGGATAAACGGCTTTCCAATTCCCGTTTTCCTTTTGAAACAATAATGGAATCGTTGTGCGCAGTTTTCCCACTTGA
>JAAVAY010000090.1 GCA_014803815.1 Allobaculum sp.
GCGCTGGTACAATTTTTATTGCCCCGCATAAAGCGGGAACTGTTAGCTTCTTTACAAGAACAAGCCTATGAAAGCGCGCTGACGACGTTTGCGATCAATTATGAAGATTCGTTAATGGTGAAACCGATAAAAGACCAAGTAGTTCTTTCTTGGGATCCAGGCTATCGTAAGGGATGTAAAACTGTAATGCTTGCTCCCAATGGTCAAGTTCTCGATTCCCTTATCGTCTACCCTTTTTCTTCTCACGATCGCTCCAATTTATCCCTTCAAAAAGCGAAGCGTACGGCTTTATTGCGCCTACGAGACTTTTTGTTGTGTTGGGAACCCACTTTGATCGTTTTGGGCAATGGAGCTGGCTATGTGGAGTCCGCAAACTTTTGGACCGAACTTCTGAATGATTTTCCAAGGCTTACCTATACGGTCGCGCCTAAAACGGGAACCTCCTACTATGCCAACAGTGAAAAAGCCCAACAAGAGTTTTCTAATCTTTCAAGCGAATTCATTCCCGCTATATCCTTAGGCCGACGGGTTCAAGATCCCTTAGCGGAATTGGTTAAAATGGATCCCCAAACGCTTGGAATTGGAGAACATCAACATGATTTACCTCAAAAGGCTCTCAAAGAGCGGTTGGACTTCGTCAGCCAAAAAGTGGTCAATCGCGTCCGTGTCAATGTCAACACCGCTTCTAAAGAGCTTTTAAACCATATATCGGGCCTAAGTTCTGAGGATGTGGAGCGCATTGTTGAAGCGCGTCAAATCGCTCCCTTTCAGGCGCGAACGGATTTAAAACAAATTCTTTCTCCCCATACCTATGAACAAGCTATTGGCTTTTTGTATATCGAAGAGGGAATTAATCCTCTCGATACGACGTCTATTCATCCGGAAAGTTATGATTTGGCGCTTCAAATCTTAAAACGCGTCAATGCTCCTCTTGAATCTGTAAAATTGGGCTCGTGTATCCCCTCTTTAAAAGCGCTACATCCCCAAAACTTAGCTCAAGAGCTTGAAAGCGATGTCTATACCATTGAACACATTCTCCATGCCTTGACGCATCCCCATTTTGATCCTCGGGAAAGTCAACCGAGTTATTTGCTACGCACCAAAATTCAATGTCTAAAGGATTTACGTCCTGGGATGAAACTAGAAGGAGTTGTACGCAACGTCACAAGTTTTGGAGCCTTCATCGATATTGGCCTAGCGGAAGAAGGAGTCATTCACATTTCAAGACTTTCCAACCAATTTGTTCAATCTCCTTGGGACTATGTTCGAATTGGCCAAATTGTGCAAGTGTATGTGGATTCCATCGATGTGCCTGCTCAGCGTGTGGCTTTAACCTTGTATCCTACTCATTGATTCCTTTAAAAAATCCCGCTTGAAGAGCGGGATTTTTTTGTGCCTTCTACCTTAAGTCATGAATATTTTTTTCATATATAAGAGGTATAAGAGGATTTCTTTCTTGGCCCAGAAAAAGACCATCCAAACTATTTTGAAAATCTTTTTTTCTCTTTGACAGATGAGTCAAAATGTAAAAAATTCGCTTTAAATGTAGCATTTTCTATCTCTTTTTCTTCTGAAAAATACACGAAAATCTTTCGAAATTTTTTTGATGCATTTAAGCAGAAAAAGAAAATAAAACTCTTTAGGATAGGGACTACATTTAGGAGGCGATATGTGACTATGTACTATTCTAGTGGAAACTATGAATCCTTCGCGCATCCTTTAAAGCCTGAAGGAATTGAAAATAAATCGGCATACATTATTGGCTCTGGACTAGCAGGGTTGAGTGCTGCTTGCTTTTTAGTCCGTGATGCCCAAATGGAAGGTCAAAAGATTCATATTTTGGAAAAAGAGGCTTTGCCTGGTGGGGCTTGTGATGGCTATGACTATGCTAATCTTGGCTACACCATGCGTGGAGGGCGCGAAATGGACAACCATTTCGAAGTCATGTGGGATTTATTCCGTGACATNCCTTCCATTGAAGATCCAAATCTCTCTGTCTTGGATTACTACTATCAATTGAATAAACGNGATCCNAACTATTCNTTGTGTCGTGCTACTGAAAATCGTGGTCAGGANGCGCATACGGATGGGGAATTTGGATTNTCCGATAAAGCCCAGATGCAAATTCTGAAGCTTTTCATGACTCCAGAAAAGGAACTCGAAAATAAGCCCATCACTGATTACTTTGATGATGAGGTACTCAATTCCAACTTCTGGTTGTATTGGCGAACNATGTTTGCNTTTGAAAANTGGCACTCAGCCTTGGAAATGAAACGCTATTTGCAACGTTATGTTCATCATGTNGGCGGTCTTCCGGATTTCCGTGCCTTACGCTTTACNAAATACAATCAATACGAGTCGATGATCTTGCCGATGATCAATTACTTAAAAGCTCATGATGTGGATTTTGAGTATGGAGTAAAAGTCGAAGACATTCAATTTGAAATCGAACCCGATCACAAAGTCGTTACTGGCTTGCTTGTCTCTCGAGATGGTAAGCAGGAACAAATCAATTTAACAGAAAACGATTTGGTCTTCATCACCAATGGTAGCTGTGTAGAAAACTCGAGTTTTGGTTCGCAAAACGAAGCTCCAAAATTTAATACAGAATTAAAACCAGGAGGCGTTTGGGATATGTGGAAAAANATTGCNGCCCAAGACCCCTCTTTTGGACATCCGGAAAAATTTTGTTCTACTCCNGAACTCACNAACTGGGAATCCGCTACAGTAACAACCTTGGATGATAAAATTCCTCCCTATATCGAAAAAATTACTAAACGTGATCCTTTTTCCGGTCGTGTAGTCACTGGTGGAATTGTCACTGTAAAAGATTCCAACTGGCTTTTATCGTGGACGTTTAACCGTCAACCTCAATTCCGGGATCAGCCCAAAGATCAATTAGTTGGTTGGATTTATGGTCTCTTTACGGATGTGCCTGGAAACTACGTCAAAAAACCAATGCGTGAATGCACAGGAAAAGAGATCTGTATGGAATGGCTCTATCATCTAGGCGTCCCTGAAGATCAAATCGAAGAATTGGCTGAAAAGAGTGCCAATACCGTTCCTTGCATGATGCCTTATATCACGGCCTTCTTCATGCCCCGTGAAAACGACGATCGTCCTCATGTTGTACCCGATGGAGCTAAAAACTTTGCGTTTATTGGTCAATTTGCCGAAACGCCAAGAGATACCATCTTCACTACTGAATACTCCATGCGTACTGGAATGGAAGCGGTCTACACTCTTTGTGATGTCGATCGTGGCGTTCCTGAAGTATGGGGCAGTGTATACGATGTGCGCGCGTTACTCGATGCCACATCAAAATTACGTGATGGCAAGCCCATTACCGACATGGATGTAAACTTTTTAGAAAAGTTCGCCATCAAAGCAGCTCTAAGAAAGCTCAAAGGCACCGATATTTACGACTTACTCGTAGAATACGGAGTCGTCAATGATGAAGATTTAAAAAATCAACTTCCTGAAGGAATTGTCATGTAATCTTTAAGCCAAGCGGATTATCGCTTGGTTTTTTTCTCCAAAAAAAAGAGAAGAGTTGGCAAACTCTTCTCTTGAAAAGAGGAAATCCTTCAGATTCGATAGTTTCGATCTAAATTAGAACCATTTATTTTTGACCGGAAATAATGACATCGTTAACTAAGCCATAGGCTGCTTTGGCTCGATCGTCCAGTACGCGTCCATCCTCATTTTTAATGTTTTCGTTTTCTTTCAAAATAGCATTAAGCAAGGATGTGGCCACGGTAATTTGGACTTCATTGTCTTTAGCTTTTACAAAATCGCTGATATTTCCAGACCCACTTACTTGGTTCATGTTCACTTCGTGTCCATTGATCATGACTCCAAAAGCATCTTTTACGTGGCCTAAATGGATGTAGACTTGTTGGCCTTCTTGATAGTCATTTGGTAAATCAAACGTTGTAGTATACACTCCCACACCGGAGACGTTTTCGAGCTCTTTGATTTGATCCCAGCTTTTAAGATGATCGAGTTGGCCGACTTCAATGATGGTCTTTTTCGTATCTGTTACACTTTCTCCTTTTGTCCACGATTCCACTTCTAAGCTAAAGTCTTTGAGAATGACTTCCCCTTTCATGGCCTCTTGAGCTTGGCTTGGTGTAGCAAGTTCTTCTTTGGAGATACAGATGATAGTAGAATCATTCGCTACGAGTTCAATGGGGATGATGTATTTTCCATCTTCTTGCGAATATTTTTCTAAAGCCGTGATTTCACCTGTCCAAGCATCTAATTGATAGGGATTGCCTTGACCTACAAACGTGATTTCGGTTTTGACTTCATCCGCTTTTTGTACTTCTTTATAGTTGTTGGCATCGCCATAGTTGTACACAAAATAGTAATCAGTATTTTCATCTTGACGATGATTGGTTAAAAGCGTTTGGTCGCTATAAGATGCATCGGGTAAAACCTCTTGATCTTGTAAAGCTTTAGTTAAGGAGTCCAGATCTTTAACGGTGTGAACACTTTCATAGGCCATTAGTTCTTTAAGTAAATCAGTAATGTCCGCATCAGTTTCATAGGCTTTTTCGAGATCTGTATTCCCCACAAAGAAGATTGGAAAATCTTGTTTGGCGAATTCGATAAGCTTTTTCAATGTAGCTTCTGGAATAGTCGTAACCTCATTAAAGATCAATGCTTTATAAGCGGAACCATCCGCATCCAATCGCTTATTTTGGATACTCATTACTTCTAAATCCAAAATGCTTGGATCAATGAAGTCATAACTGTAACCGTTTTGTTCTAAGTTAGTCGTATTGAACACTTTATCAGGTCCCCAGAAGTCAATGGTCTCATAATACGAGTGATGATAGATCGCTAAATCGACTTTAGGAGTACCTTGACGTAAAATCAATTGGTTGCGAGCAATGAAGTCAAGGTAGTCATCCGCAAACATCCAGTTGGGTTGGCGTTCGCCCCAAGAGTTGGACCAACGATGAGATTCAAACCCGGTGAATCCAGGCCATTGAGTGCCTTCCACTACCCCTTCCTCATATTGTCCATTGTAAGGATAACCATGGAACACCACTTGGTTGACCCCTGCTGCAAAGGCTCTTTGGTCATGCCAAATGTGGTCTTGGAAGGTTTGTTCGTAGTTTCCAGAGTTGTTTTCTCCATTGCCACGTGTTCCATAATTTCCATCATCTTTTTTGTCATTCCAAGTTTCTGTCCACTCAGCAGCTGTTTCCATGGAATAGATGGCTTTATCCATTGCATGTACAGCTCCTGATTGAAGGCGATAGAAATCGATGTAGTCATTGCCATATAGACTTTCGGTTTCTGGAATGTCGGGATACATGGCGGTTTCCAATAAGTCTAAGTTTTTTCCGTATGAGGTTTGATAACGCAAGGTCACTCCATTACGGGCGCAAAATTCTTGAAGAGGAATGATGTTATTTTCAATATAAATTGTCGTCAAAAATTCATGAAATTCATTTTTTAGTTGAGTTGAATTTTTATCGAAAGTAAAAGTTGGCACCGGATCGCCCATGTAGTTTCCAATTGCACTCATCTCATCACTTGAATCGTAAATGGCGGGTAAATAAGGGGTAATGTCGTAACCATACATCTCTTCGAATTGTTTTTGTAAATCGTAGGTCCAATCCAAATGCGTTTCAAATTCAAGGGAGTCTACAAAGAGGCTGCGTACATTTTTCCAATCATCACCATAGTAAGGAATGAGTACATCTTCCCAATAGTCAATGATCATTTGAGCTCCATATTTAGAGTAGTGATCCACTTGGTTATTGCCATATTTTTGGTTTCCACTGGGATGTTGATACCAAGCATATAAAACGTATTCTCCATCCTCTGTAGGAGTAAATTCAGTCGTATAGGTCCCATCCTCATTCTTGGTGGCTTCAATGGTTTTAGCCGAATTATAGTCAAGGACTTTATTTTCTTTGTCCTGGTATTTGGCCACTGTAATGCCAACTAGTTCCACCCTACCATTTACCTTTTGGGCATCTTCTATGGCTTCAGTAGAAATGGGGAGCTCGCCATGAAAGCTATTTTCTTTGGTAATGCCATCAACCCAAGCTCCATCCATTTCCATTTGCGCTCCCTGTTTAGGGTCATCGACATCTTCAATGGTTGGCAAGGCTAAAGGCCAAGCAGGTGTTAAAGTAAAGTCTATGGTAAAGTTGTTTTCTCCTGCGACTTCAAGAATATACTTGGTAATCTCTTTCCATTGATCGCTTCCCCAATCAATTTCTCCTTCCCCATCTCCACCAGCAATAGAAACAGGCACGATTTCCGCGCCACCAAAGCCAGCTGCGACCATGGATTCGATTTCTTTTTTGACTTCTTCTTTATTCATATGAGAGCCA
>JAAVAY010000091.1 GCA_014803815.1 Allobaculum sp.
TCTGTATGGAGCGTAAGACCCGCAATGAGCTTTGGATTGATGGTGCAGTGCAAGCGCACTTTGCCACCGAGCTTGTTTTCCAAACGCTTCGCGAGCTTTTCTTTTTGGGCCTCGCTTAATGGCGTAGCACTTTCTACATAGATGTTTTGAATGTTGTTGAGTTCGTCTAAAAGTTTGTCGTAATCATCCGCAATGCTTAAAAGCTTGCCCGCCATATGATGACGGCAGACAATTTTCAAAAAGTCTACAAAGGAAGAAGAGACATCGTCTTGAAAGATATCCAAAAGCAGCGTCTCTTTTTGATTGGCGGGAATCCCAGGGTGGATGAGCACTTTTTCAAGATCGGGATTTTCCTCAAATACCGATCGTATCAAGCCGAAGTCCTGCACAAACGTATCTTCTTGGTGGTTGTCCTGCCCGATGGACAATAAAGCTTGGGCAAAGGGCAAGCTTGTATCTACCATTTGCCCTCACCTACCTGATCGATCAGTTGATCGAGAATGTCTTGTTGCTTGTCAGCATCGATTTCGGATTCCAAAATAGCGCCAGCAGCTGCAAGAGCGACTTCGGTAATGGCGTTTTTCATTTCTTTTTGCGCTTTCAGCTTGTCACGCTCAATGTCTTCTTTTGCGGCGCGTTCGATGTTTTCTGCCTGCGTTTTAGCAGAATCAAGAATCTGCGTCTTTTGCGCTTCGGCTTCGCGCTTGGCGAGGTCAATGATTTCATTGGCTTTCGCTCCAGCCGAAGCGATTTGGGCATCGTATTCCTTCTTTTCCTCTAACGCTTCTTGACGTAGCTTTTCGGAAGCATCAATGTTTTGTTGGATAAGTGCTTGGCGCTTATCAATGAAGGCCAAGAGCTTATTCCAGAAGAAATGCTTCACAAACACCACGATTAAAAACGTGGAAATGCACACTAAAAGAACGTCTTGCCACGAAATCCGCAGATAGTTATCAATATTGAAATCAATCATTGGATCTCACCAATGTTAACCTTTAACAAAGATAAGCAAAATAGCGATAATCAGCGCGTAAATACCTGTCGTTTCAGCCAAAGCGATACCCAAAACCATGATGGATTGAATTTTGCTGGAAGCATCGGGATTGCGTCCTACTGCTTCTGCACCTTTACCAGCCGCAAAACCTTGTCCCATACCAGGACCTAACCCTGCGACCATCGCAATACCAGCACCAAGAAGAGCCATACCTCTGACAAATTCTTCGTTGAACATAAAATGAATTCTCCTTTTGAGGGTAAAAAGTTCAACTTGTCTTACAAGACAAGATTCGTTGGATCCTTCAGGATCCTATTAAGATGTCAAAACCGATCGCCAAACGAAAGAAATTTCTATTCTTCTTGTTTGGCCACTTGTTGTCCAAGGAAGTACGTTCCAAGGGTAAAGAAGATGTATGTCTGAATAACACCAGAGAACACATCGAAATACATGTGGATAAAAGGAGTTAAGGTTAAACCCAGATATCCCCAAGGGGCAATATTCTTAATCAAGGTATAGATCAAAAGCGTGATGATCGTACCCGCTAAGATGTTGCCAAAAAGACGCATAGTCAGTGAAATTGGAGTCGCGAGTTCGCCAATGATGTTTAATGGTGTCAAAAGCCACATCGGCTCGGTTAACTCTTTTAAACGCGCTCCCAATCCTTCTTTGGTGATGCCATGAAACTGGATCATTAAAAAGAACATCAACGCAAGCGTTGCGTTAAAGGAAACATTGGACGTTGGGTTTTGAAAGCCAATCAGTCCCACTAAGTTGGATAAAAGCATCCCCACCATAATCGTGCCAAACATCGGTAAGTAATGAATGGTTTGTTCCTTTAAATTGCCTGCAATAACATACAGGCACAAGTTGTACAGCTCCTCAGACCAATACACCATGCCCTTAGGGGCTTTGGCAGGGTCCGCATTCTCAATTTTCTTTCCGGCAATGTAGGCCACAATGGCCATCACCACACAGATTACCAGCCACACTAAAATCGACTGGTGAATTGGAAACTGAAAGGAGCCGATGCGAATGACAATTTGGGAAACATCGCTCATAGGCAATCCTTTCCTTCAGCGGTTTGTAAAGACTTCTCTTAGCTTATGGAATTGGAAGAAGGTGAATCCTCTTTCTTTTCCAACTCAGATGTAGGCAAAGAATTCAAAGAGAAATCATTCTTGGATTTCTTGTCATCAAGCAAAGGAAAGTCGGAAACGATCGAAGAGTTTGAAGCGTCTTGAGACGCTTTTTTTTCCATCGCATTTTCTTTGAGGGCGTAAACAAACACACTGAGTTTTTGAATCATGATGCCCCCAAGCATACACAGCACCGATAAATGCCACCATGCTCCTAAAAACAGCATCAGGGCATAAAAGAGATAGCGCCCTGTATACCCGAGAACTCCTTTGGTCTTTTCTTGTTTGGCTTGCAAGTCAAGCTGACTTGCCCATTGACAAATCATTACAAAGCCAATCAGGGCAATCGCCATACCCCAAATAAGCCCCCCTAAAGCCAAAATCTTGGTCTCATTTGGCCAAAATAGGGCAATAAGAAGAGCAGCGATGAGGCCAAAGCCAAGGGTATAGACAAAGGAGTCCTTGATCATTTTTTGAAAATGAATTGGCATCTTATTGTTGATTGTCTTTTTCCTTTTGTTTCTTCTTGTTTGACCAGATGAGCAAAATGAAGCTACCAATCACCGCATACAAGGTCAAAACAATGATCCAAATAGGGGACATATGCGTCCAAGAATCCAACAAATAGCCAATCCAAATGCAAACAAGCAGATTGACGAGTAAAAACCCGCCAAATTTGGCCGGCTGCATTATTTCGTGCCAAAGATACGGTCTCCCGCATCCCCAAGGCCTGGAACAATGTAACCATTCTTATTGAGTTTGCCATCCAAAGCAGCCAAATAGATGTCGACATCGGGATGATGCCCTTCGACATTTTTTACGCCTTCTTCGGCACCTACAAGACAAACCAACTTAATGTTTTTTGCCCCTTGTCTTTTCAACATATCAATGGCAGCTACGCTACTACCACCTGTAGCAAGCATTGGGTCAACGACAATTGGAACCGCGTCTTTGATGTTTTTGGGATACTTTTCAAAGTAGGTATGGGGTTCGAGCGTTTCTTCGTCGCGGAATAACCCAATGTGGGCGACTTTGGCGGTTGGAATCAAGTCAAGAATTCCTTCTGTCATTCCCAACCCTGCACGCAAAATAGGTGCTACTACCACATCTTTTGCCAACTGATACCCTGTCATCGAGCAAATGGGCGTTTCGATTTCATGGTCGACGAGTGGCAAATCACGTGTCACTTCGTATACCATTAGCGAACCGATTTCGTTTAGGTTGTCACGGAAGTCCTTAGTGCTCGTGTTTTTGTCACGCATTAAGGTCAGTTTGTGCTTGATCAATGGATGATCAATTACCTTCAACAATATGGATCACCTTCCTTTATTTTCTGCTCAAATTATAACAAACAAGCGACTATCCAACCTAAAACCGATCTCATCCTTCCCCTTTTGATTAAGGCTAAATCCCAAAAAGTAGGCTAAGCGGTTTTAAATTTTGATAACGCTTTACAAAAAGAGTAAAAACTTTTTGCATCTTCCATTTTCTACCGCTTTCTTCTCTTTTTCGTCTTGCGTACTCATCTTTTTCTATTTCTAGAAAAACTTTTCTCTCATTGAATATTTTTTGCCATTCAAGCTAGTCCAAATAAAAAAATCAAAGGATTCTAGGGATAAACCAAGAACCATCCTTTGACCTAAAAGAAGAGCCAATCGATTTCTTTCTATTGCTTTTAGACTAAAAAGGCCTCTTTCGATTCGTTCAAAAGAGGCCTTTTCTGTTTTATCCTTTTAAGCCGCGGGATTGACGATCCATGTCTTCAATTACAATATCGTAAACCTCGCCTAAAGAACGGCAATATTCTAAAACTTCCCAAGGTTTATTGGTGTGGAAATGAATCTTGATCAAGTCTTCATCGCCTACTGCAAGTAAGCAATCGCCTTCAAAGTTTTCGGTAAAGTAATCATTGATGGCATCTTCGTCCAAGTTTTCGCCTTCAATTAAAAGTTGGAAATCATAACGTGGATCAATCATTTTTTATTCCTCCAAGTTCTTCTCCTTTTCAATACCATCTTTTTATCTTCATCTTGGGTCAAAAGCTCAAGCTTTTTTCAAGAAAAAAAGAGCCGAATTGGCTCTTTGGGTTTAGATAAATTAAAGCAACTGGATTCCGGCTTCTTCGCACGCTTCACGCATGTCTTCAGGCCATAAGGAAGATTGCACTTCTCCAATATGGGCTTTTTTGAGCAATAACATGCAAAGACGAGATTGCCCAATTCCTCCACCAATCGTATAGGGCAATTCTTGATTCAAGATTTGTTGATGGAAAGGAAGGGATTCACGATCCAAAGCATGTTCCTTTTTAAGCTGTTCATGCAAGCTGTTTTCATCGACACGAATGCCCATAGATGAAATTTCAAAGGCTTGTTGCAAAGGCTCATACCAGAAAAGGATGTCGCCATTGAGCTGCCAATCATCATAGTCGGGCGCACGACCATCATGTTTTTCACCATTGCTTAAGCGATCCCCAATTTGCATTAAGAAAATCGCACCATATTGTTTCGTGGCGGCATTTTCGCGCTCTCTTGGAGAGAGATCGGGGTACATATCCAATAAATCCTGAGAGGTTAAAAAAGTAATGGAATCGGGCAATTTGTTTACCGCTTGTGGGTATTTGTACCAAACTTCATGTTCCATATGCTTTAAAACTTTAAAGATGGTGCGCACGGTGGCTTTCAGGGTTTGTTCATTGCGCTCCTCTCGAGAAATGATCTTTTCCCAGTCCCACTGATCGACATAGGAAGAATGCAAATTATCGAGTTCTTCATCTTTGCGGATCGCATTCATATTAGCGTATAAGCCTTCATGCATGCCAAAGCCATACGTACCCAGCGCATGACGTTTCCATTTTGCTAAAGAATGAACCACTTCCACATCTTCTCCTGGAAGCTCAGCCATGGTAAAGCCAACGGGCATTTCACTGCCGTTGAGATTGTCGTTTAATCCAGAGCTTTTCGTAACATACAAAGGAGCAGAAACGCGAGAGAGGTTCATTTCACGTCCAAATTCCTCTTGAAAAGTATCACGAATGTACTTAATGGCTTCTTGTGTTTGCCGAACATCCAATACGGGATCGTAGTTTTCTGGAATGATTAGATTCATAAAAATTCGGATCTCTTAAAGTCAAAAGATCCGTTCCTTCCTTTCTTTTCTAGGGGTTTAAAAGAGCTTGAAACTGGGTGAAACAAGGATTGAAAAACCTGAAAGATTATAGCATATCGATTTTGACACCTTAAGGAAGGGATGGCTGGATTCTTCATTTCGATAGAAATCCATATAATNTAGAAAAGTATTTTGAAAGAAGGAAGTAAAATGTACACTCCTCCATTTCATCTCACCAATTCAATGATTCGTTGAGTGAGTGAAATCAGTGAACAAGTGGGACGAATTTCTTTTTTACAGGAGAGAATCAATGGACCAAATTTGCGCCGTAAAAACCGTATTCGAACCATTCATTCTTCCCTAGCTATCGAACAAAATTCTCTTTCCTTAGAACAAGTTACGGCCATTCTGGATGGAAAACGTGTTCTTGGAAATCCCGTAGAGATTCAAGAAGTAAAAAATGCACATCAAACTTATGAGTTTTTGACTCAACTTAATCCTCTTTCCATAGAGATTTACTTAAAGCTCATCTCTTAATGATGAGAAGATATAAGATATCTATAAAATTTTTTGTATTTAAGTTTTTATGGTAGAATTAAGGGTCTATTCTTCCTCTCCTTTCTAACCTGAAAGGAGGTGAGTAGGTTGGAGATGCTATTGACATTGATCATTTCTGTCATGGCAAATGGAATTGCTTATTATATTTGCAAATGGATCGACAGCAATCTGGAGAATAGATGATCCAAAAAAAAGCCGCTGGGGGCCACCAGCGGCTTTTCTTGTTAGAGATACTATTGACGTTTCTATTTTAACAATTGTGTTTAATCATTTCAACCTGAATCATTCATAATTTGCCTTATAGGCTTTTACTTGGTATTGCTCACACGTTTTTGAAAGCTCATCCCTAAAAAGAGCCTACTTTAAACTCGTTTTTTCTTCTTTGGTCGACCAATTGGATCTTGGTATAGCCCGAAATTTCTTTCGTTACTTCGCATTCCTTTGTTTTGATATAGGCTGCCTTTAGGCTCATTCAATATTTGAAAA
>JAAVAY010000092.1 GCA_014803815.1 Allobaculum sp.
TATATTGACGTTTGTTTTTGAGAGATCCATGGAAATGGGATCTTGATTTCATTTAATGAATCATGTATTCTGATGAAGCGTTAAGAAATAACGCAATGTACAGTGACGATGGCTAGCAGGTCATACCTATTCCCATCTCGAACATAGAAGTCAAGCTGCTAAACGCCGACGATAGCCGCAAGGCAAAAATAGGAAGTTGCTGGACATAGTAAAACTCCCTACTTCGACTTAGGTTGAGGTAGGGAGTTTTTTCTTATTAAGAAGTAAAGATAAATAGCTTTCTTTTAGACTCTTAATCTTTTGTTTCACAAAATTTTTCACATTTTGCTTCAGAACTGCATTATCTAGTTTAAGGGAGCATCGATAAAGTCTTTGATCTTTAGTCCATCCATAAAACCTTTGAGATAGAGACGATGTAACTTTTCTGGAGAACGATCTAACGTATCAATTCCACAGGTATCATCTGGAGCGACAATCATCACTTTTCCTTCTTTAGCGAGTTCTTGGGCTTGATGAACCACTTGATTATAGCGATTGGCTCGGCTACGCAATCCTTCTGCGGCAAGCGGATAGTCTTTCATCAACATTGCTACAGTACGATCTTTAAATGATTTACGATCAAAATCGCTTGGCTTGGTTAAAATGATGACTACTTTATCTGCGCCTAGCTCAAACGCTTTTTCCAATGGAATAGGATCTGACAGAGCTCCATCAAAAAAGGGAAGACCAGCAATCATATAGGGATGATTCACTACCGGAATAGAACAACTCGCTTTAATAATGTCACAATTATTAGTACCAAGCCAATGACGATCAAAATAGGCTGGCTTTCCTGTAATCGCATTTGTGGCAACTACAATCATCTGTTGCTTTGAAGCTTCAAACGCTTTGTAATCAAGAGGATATTCTCCATCTGTATTCGATAAGGTCCCATAGATATAGTCCATATTGATAAAAGAGCCAGTTTGAAAATAGTTTTCCATCGACATATATTCTGGTCTCTTAGAATATTCTCGATAAAACATATAGTTCCGCCCAAATTGTTTGGCTAAATAGGATACTAAATTAGCCGATCCTGCACTCACACCAATAGCAATATCAAATTCCACTTTTGTTTCTAAGCAGGCGTCTAAAACGCCAGTTGCATACATACCGCGCATACCGCCACCGACATCAATAACAGCTGTTTTCATTATAAAAGTAGGAGATCTATAACAGATCCCCGACTCCTCCTTTCTTAAAAGATCCTGTTTCTTACTTAAAGCTATGATGAAAAAGATAATTCTTCTCCGAAGTATTTTTATTCATTAAAAGGTTTCAAAAGAGGGAATAGAAATTTTTTCTTCATGTGCTATGTCTTTTCGTAATAGAAAGTTCAAAATAAAAAATTCCTATTTTCTATGATTGATCCTCTCGACATAGTTTACTCTTTACGGACTTTTTGAAAAGAACAGGTAATTGAAAACGCTATAGCTTACAAGTAAAAAGCATAAAAAAAGAGAATCAAGGCCCATGATTCTCCTAAATATAAACCTTATTTTTTTATCGAAGGATGCTCAGTGTACTCCGCATCAATAATTTCAAGATGATTTTTTGTCTGGATAGAGTCATTAGAATGAGGGGGGAAGGTTTTAGTGTACACTCGTATAGTAGGCCGACTTGTAAAGAGCATAATAGGCAAAAATAAAAGCAAGATTGTTAAAAATAAGCCAAAAAAGGGCAACAACAAAAAAATGCCAAAAAGAATTAGAGCCACTAAAAGCCACATGACAAAAACCTCCTTCTTTTTACGCGAATCGTTTTAAAGCTTACGATTTGTGGTATGTCCTACCATAGCATGTTGAAGTCGAAGGATTGCCGGTACATTGTGTGAACTTTCATTTCGGTTTCTGAAAACAAATAAATAGTTTCTTTTTAGCCTATCCACCTCTTCAAATAGAAAAAGGATAGCCTGAAAAAGTTCTTTCTTTAGCGTTCTAGTTCACATTTTTGAAGCAATTTAGCTTGGACTTGTCCTGAAAACTTTTGCGCTAAAAAGGTGTTGGGATCTTCTAAAGCTAGGAAGGTGAAAAGGGCTTGTTGACCATAAGAGGCTTGTAAATCTTCTACTTCTAAAGAACGCAAAGCGGCTTCGACTCGTCCCGCCAAAGCATAATCGGTACTCAGCTCATACAATCCAAGAATTTTAGCTTCAATAAACTCAGCTTGGGCTAGGGCTAAAGCAGTTGTAGAGGAATAGGCACGAACCAATCCCCCTTTTCCAAGCAAGGTTCCTCCAAAATAGCGGATCACTACCGCTCCGATTTCATCGGATTCTTGGCCAAGCAAAACATCTAACATTGGCCGCCCCGCGGTGCCAGCCGGTTCGCCATCATCACTAGAATGTGTAGTGTTTCCAATTTTACAAGCGGAACAATAATGGGTGGCTTGAGGATAGTCTTTTTTGAGTTTGGCGATAAAGGCTTTGAACTCTTCGACAGACTTAACGCGGGTCAAAATGCCAATAAAGCGGCTTTTTTTGATTTCCTGTTTCACCACCACATCTTCTTTTAAATACATTTAGGGCCTCCTAAAAAAGCGAGCCTATGCTCGCTAGTTTATTTATGATAAACGATTGACGGTACCCATTAAAATGGGTGTCTTAGTTTGTAAATCGAGTAAGGCATAAAAGAAAGGTCGATCGCATACAATCTGAATGGAATCATCTTCTATAACAGCAGCCGTTTCATTAATCATAATTTCCGTAGCCGCAGCCGCTTGTGTCCCTTTGGCATCTACGATAATCTTCGTTTTTTGAAAGACTTCACTGATGGCTAAATCTTGATGATTTGTAGCCAGCTTAGAGAAATCAGCTTTTTCACTTAAAAAGGCATCGGAAAGCCCTGCCTTTTGAAGGGATTCGTTTAATGTTTTAGAATCCTCTAACGAAAATTGGGGCAATCCAGTCTCAACCGTACGCACTTGCGGTGTAGCTAAAGCTTTTAAGATCGCTTGGCCATCAGCTTTTTGAAGAACATCTTCAAGAGAAGAATCATCTTGAGGAATGAGCAGAGCCAAACCATAGTGATCGTTTTGATAAGGCTTTAAAAAGCCATGAAGCCCTTCTACTTCAAAGTAAGAAGATTCCTCACTATACATCATCTTTACCTCGCTGGAAGAGCCATCGGCATTGAAAAAGGGTTGCGTTTGAATGGCATTTTCTTCATACACTTTTAGCCATTCGGCTTCAAAAGCGAGAGCATTGATCAAAATCATGACAGTATCGCTAGGAATTTGTGACATCATTTCTTTAATTAAATCATTGGTATGGGTCGATACCCAAGCGTTGATGTCATTTACTGTGTTTGAATTGAAAGATTTGAGAAAGACTTCCGCTTCATAATCTTGTTTGGCAATGGCTTCAAATTCAGCTTGTAAGGATTCAATGCGATCTGGATCCAACCAAATGCAATTGGCGAGTTTCATTTGTGCTTGCGGATCATTCGCTAAATTTTTCAAAAGGTCAGAACAAAAAGCATTGAAGCTTTCAAGCGACATACCAAGCACCTCTTCAAGCTGATTGAGCGTTTCCCCACTAGCTCCATTGGCCACTAAGCCAAGAGCAAAAAAGGCAGAGAGTGGAGAAATCAGGGTATTTTCATCTAAGGTGTTTTTAAAAAGCGTCCAAGCAAAGCGATTGTAACCATCTTGATCGCTCGCTTCTAGTTCGACTGGTTGAAGCGATTGGCTAGAAGAGGTGCTAGAGTCACTTGAAGTGCTTTGATTTGAAGGTGATTCCATACATCCACACATCAAAGACACGCAACAAAAGGCAGTCAATAAAGAATGAAGTGGTTTCATACCTCACACTAGGCGTCCACCAAACGACGCCTTTTCCTTTCTTGTGGATTTATTCTAAAAGATGGCTTCAAGCGTGTCTTAAAAATTTTTCAAAAGTTTTTCCATCGAAAATCTTGAAAATTTCTTTATGACTCCATTGTCCCCATGGTATTTACTGTTCCCATTAAGACAGGAATGGAATGATCAGTATCGAGTAAGAAGTAGACAAAGGGGCGATTGCAGATGACTTCCGCCGCCTCTTCGGGATTCAAAGCGCCCATGGCCATCATTTGCACCTCTGTAGCCGCTGCCGCTTTAGTGCCATTTAAATCCATTTCAATCTTGGCTTTTTGTTTTACTTCTCCAACGTATAAAGGCTCTTGGGCCATGTTNGAGAAATTTGCATCNGTTTCAAAAGCTTGAAGCATGCCCGCTTTTTGTAAGGCTTCTTTTAAATCCATCGAAGTTTCAAAGCTAAACTGTGGTAATCCTGTATGGACTTCACGATATTGTGAGGAAAAGAGGGAATTGAGAAATTCTTGGCTTTCGACTTTTCGCAAAGCCTCTTCAAGCGATTCATTTTCATCATCGGGAAGCAATACGGCCAACGCAAAATGCCCTTCATCGTAGCCTTTGACAAAGCCTTTGAACCCTTGATTTTCAAGATAGGCATATTCTGTTTTAGTCATCATTTGAATCGAAGTCGTGGTTTGATCCGCATTGTTAAAGTCCATGGTGGATACATCATCAGTGTTATAGGCGCTTTGCCAAGAGGCTTCAAAGGCCAACGCATTGATTAAAATCATCGCCAANTTNGTAGGCAAGGTATCCACCATATTTAAAATCATTTGATTNGTATGGCTAGCTACCCAAGTGTTGATTTTCTCAACGGAACTTTCATTTAAGGGATCCATAAACAATTGTCCCGAATAGTCTTCAATGGCGACGGATTCGAAATTTTGTTGTAGGGATCCAACTTCTTCTGGATTGAACCAAATGCAGTTAGCGAGTTGGAGTTGCGCTTTTGGATTGGCCGCAAATTGAGCCAGCAATGTTGCACAAAGCGCATTGCATTCCTCTAAAGACATGCCAAGGACAGACTCCATTTGTTTTAAGGTTTCATCCTGAGCTCCATTGGCCGTTAAACCAAGTGCAAAGAAAAGAGAGAGCGGAGAGATCAGAGTATTTTCTTTGTCTTCCAATGTGTTTTGAAAGAGAGTCCAAGAGAAGTCATC
Organism: Allobaculum sp.; assembly: GCA_014803815.1. The sequence continues at coordinate 5,055 of JAAVAY010000092.1, forward strand.
ATACCCTTTTTGTTGGGTAAGCGCGATGAGAGAAAGTGCGGCGAGATCTTCCTCCTGGCTTACTACACTAGAACTTACTGTACTTGTTGAATCACTCGACACATTAGCTGAGGTGTTTTCTTGGGTAGAAGAAGAACACCCACATAACGCTGCACAACACAGCGCACTGAGAAAAGAGCGAAATGGTTTCATACAACCGTATAAGGCATACTTGCCTGTTCCTTTCTTGAAATGGATTGGCCTTCCCTTTCTTTTCAAATCTGCAATAAGCTAAAAGGAAAGACTTTGAGCTCCACACAAAGAGATGAGTTTAGGTTCTTGATGAATCTTTGATTATTTTTTGGTAATCTTACCTCAACTCAATCATCATAGATTTTATTGTAAAGAGAAACAAATAGAAGACAAAGCTCTAATCCTATCGTTTAAGATGGATCAGCCGATGACCTTTTTATGATAAATTTTTAGGAACCTATATGACAAATTCGAATATCACGCCTGAATCTTTAGAAACCGATTCCGCGCTTTCTTCCACCAAAGAAGTCACTTCTATAGAAAGTGCATCGAGTTTAAAAACGCAGACTGAACCAGCCAATATCGTTGACACATCTAATATGAATCAAGAGTCCTCTATCCAGGATTTAGAAACGACAAAAAAAGAGGAAACAACTTTACCTCCAGTTACCAAAGCGCATATTCAAGTCCGTTTCCAAGAAAGCCAACGTCAAGAAAATCAAGGCTTTCAATTTTTGTCCGATCAAGAGTCTCAAAAAGCCACTCAATTTGTAAACAATCCAACAATGGTTACCACTTTTTCCCATGGGGACGCTACTTCCCAAAATGTGTTTTCAGAAAATGTCGCGCTAAATTCTCAAGAACAAAGAGAAGATAGTCCTCTTTTGCCACACAATGCGTATCGCGCTACTTCTTCGTATGAAGCCAATTCCCAACCTTCATCCTCCTATACAGGGTTGAAGATCTTTGGTCTTTTTGGAATTGTAGCTGCTATTGGGCTAGTGGTGTACTTTGCGTTGACGTTTTCCAATCAAGTCACACAAAATCAAACCCAAGCATCTATTCAAGCCATTTTAAGCGCAGCCCAAAGGCTAGCCGATCAAAACAATCCTCAAGGGGCTTTAACGACAGTCGAGGAAGGTTTAGAAAAACATCCAAACAATCAAAATCTCTTAAAACAAAAGAGCTACTATGAAAATGAAGTAGAGATTTCAAAAATCCTAAGTAAAGCGAAATCAGAAGAACAAAATGATCCTTCCCAAGCACTAGCTACCCTTGCTACGGGATTGACGCTCTTTCCAGAAAGTACATCTTTGCAACAAGCGCAAAGCACTTTAAGGAAAACTTTGAAATCAGATGCTTTAGAAGCCGCTACCCATTATGAAGAAGCTCAAAACTTTGATCGGGCCATTGCAGTATTAGATCAGGCGATAAACATGATTGGAGAAGATGCTGATTTAACGAGCCGTAAACAATTAGATACTCAAAAGGCTCAAGCCAAGGTGAAATCGCAACAGACGCAACAGGCAAACAATCAAATTAAAGTCGCACAAAACCAAACTATCTCCTCAACGTCTACCGCTTCAACGGCGCCTACTACTCCTGAAGCTCCTACCAAACCAGCGCCCTCTTTTGTATTGCCTAATAGTTCGACTCAACTGTATTCCTATGAGCAAGTAGCTCAAACGGTTCACTCCCAAACCGATTTAGAACTTGCGATCAATGAAATTTATGCACGCAATGGACGAAGTTTTGATACGCCAAAATATAAAAGCTATTTTGAGGCTCAAAGTTGGTATACTCCTACTTATTCTTCGTCTGCTTTTGATGCCCAACGCGATACTTTATTATCTCCAATTGAACTTCAAAACATTGAAACACTCGTCGCTTATGGTCAACAACAAGGATGGCGCTAAAGAGAAAAAGAAGGATGTTAAAAAAAAACTTCTCCTTTATAGCGGAATCTTAAATTTTTAGCATTCCATTAAATTAAGATTAAAATGAATCTGAGCAGAGAAAGATCTTAAGTCCAAAACGAAATCGTTTTGGGCTTTTTTGATGAAGAGAGTTTCAACAAGATAATTCTTTTGAGTTCGATCTCAAAATTTAGATTTCTTTTGAGATTCCCGCTTTTATAAAAACTGCCTAGAAAAAGTAAAAAAGCACGTCCTCTTTGCTCAGGGCGTACTAAAAATGGTTTGCAACTCGAAATTTATCGACGGATGACATAACGGTAATGTAACATGTCTACATCTCGATAATGCTTTAGAGCACTATCCATTTTAGTCATTCCAATTCTTAGTGCTACATTTTGAGAAGCGATGTTGGTATCTCTAATAATAGAACACACTTCTAAAGCGTTTAAGGTTTCAAAGGCATAGTTTTTACACGCTTGGGCGGCCTCTGTAGCATATCCCTGATGCCAATAGGATCGCTCAAAAAGATAGCCAATTTCAAGAACCTCGGTGTCTTTCCAAGGTTGCATTGTGAGTCCGCATTGCCCAATCATTTCATCACTTTCCTTTAAAACAACAGCCCATAAACCAAAATTCCATTTTTTGTAGCGAGCAATTTGCCTATCAAGCCATTCTTGAACCTCCGCATTGGTAAAGGCTCCCTCATAGGCATACATGGTCTTTTCATCTTGTAAGATTTTACATAAAGTTTTGAAATCTTCTTGATTCATCTCACATAAATATAAACGTTGTGTTTCCAGTATCATATTGGTTTCTCTCTTTGATTACCTATTTTCGCATTGAACTAAATCGATTTTTTTTGATTAAGCTAAGGACCAAATAGCTTTTATCAAAGCTTTTTGGTCTTTCATAAAGGAATAAAAAGCGGCGATTCTATGCCATGATGGAAGAATAAATCGCCGCTTATAGTTTATATTGTGTCTTCTTTTAATTGAATAGTATAGAGGATAAGTTTATTCCGACACTCTTGTTAATGAATGAGAATGGTTCCAACCCAAGCCACAATCGAAGTGAGAACAAGGAAGATCGCTCCATAAGGAAGAACCATTTTTAAGAGTTTAGAGTCTTCTTTTAAACCGCCTACAGCTGAGAGGGCGATCGCAATGGATTGAGGAGACAACATTTTTCCCACGCCAATGCCAATAGCATTCAAACCAACCACCCAATAGGGATCCATATTCAAGGCAGCTGCCGCATCAGCTTGCACTTGACCAAACAAGACACCAGAGGAAGTGCCACTGCCAGTTACAAACGTTCCAAGGCAACCAAGCCAAGGCGCGATGATAGGATAGAGACTACCCATGGCAGCGATCGCAAATTTGGCAATGTCACTAATCATGCCAGAATAAATCATGATTTTCGCCGCCGCTAAAACCGAAATCATAACCATGATGGAGCCAGACATCTGCTTTAAGGTGGCAATAAATACCGATTTGAAGGTATCAAAGCTGGCTTTTTGAACGAAGGCCCCTAAGATCGCAGACAAGAAGATCCAAACGCCAGGTGTGTTGATCCAAGTGAAGGTTGTTGCGCTTTGATCATTCACGAAGTAAACCTTTGAGGAAAATTGAGCTAAGAAATCGTTAATGGGAGGAACCATTTTAGAAGTACCAAGCAAGAAAACAAAGATAAACAGGAAAGGAGCCGCCGCAACGAGTGCTTCTTTTACGCTAATGGACTTGGCTACCTTCTCATCTTTTTCTTCAATACTTGTATTGATTTGATATTCTGGATCTGGCTTGACAAAGCGAGCCATTAAAATGGTGCACGCTAAGGAGCAAACGGAAGCAATAACCATAACGAGTTCCGCTCCTAAAGTATAGGACACTAAAAGCATGGGTAAAATAAACGAAAGGCCGGAAACCAAGCAGATTCCAACCATGCCTTTTAAAGCCTTAGGCCCTTTTCCTGTTAAAGCCACTAAGACAAAGGGCACAATGAGAAAGAAGATGGCGGCTTGAATAGATTGCATGGTGGAAAGAGAAATAGTGTTTGGATATCCAAGCAAATTGGCTACGGTTACTGTAGGAATTCCAATCGAACCCCAAGGGGTAGGAAAACCATTGGAAATCAAACAGACCAAGCAGGAAAACAACGGATCAAAGCCCATAGCTAGAAGCATTCCAGCAGGAATCGCAATCGCGGTTCCAAAGCCGGCCATACCTTCCATAAAGCCACCAAAACACCAAGCGACCAAGAGTACTAACACCCGCTTATCCGAAGAAACGCTTGTCAGTAAAGACTTGATCACATCCATGCCGCCTGTGGCACACACTAAGTTGTACGTAAATACGGCGGCGACGATAACTAAAACGATGGGCCATAAAGCCATCGCGGCGCCCTCTACGGCTGCCATGCCCACAATTGTGGCCGGCGTTTTCCAATAGAGCAAAGCCTCAATCGCTGCTACAATCGCTGCGGCAATGGCTGCTTTCCAAGCAGGAAGCTTGAAACCCATCATCGCAATGATTAAGCAGATGATTGGACAGAGCGCGAGAATGAAACTAAGAAAATTCATAACACTCTCCATTTCTTTTTTTAATCAAATTATATGCTGTGCCACCCAAAATTTTGCGGTATTGCATAAAAATGAGTCATCTCTGTGGGAGAGTTTAGAAAAAATGCTCTCTTCCCTACAAGGTTTTCACAGGGAATCTTTCTATTTTGAAAGAATGGAGAAAAAAGGGAGAAATGATCTGAAAATTTAGCCCGTTGAAGAAGAAAAAGAGCTATTTTTAAGGATTTTTTCCTTTCATAAAAGTTTTAGAGACCTTGAACTCTGCTTCAAAGCCTTCTACAATCAAATTGAGATAGAGTAGGTAAGGCGTTATAATTCCTTTACTAGACAAGCACTTAAGTTTTATGCCTGTCGCACTTT
>JAAVAY010000093.1 GCA_014803815.1 Allobaculum sp.
ATGCGGTTAGCAAACGCATAGCCACTCCATAGAACCATGGGGCACACGGGGATAGCTCGCTTAGGCTGTAGTCAATGGACTACTCGAACGAGAACTGACTGTTCGCCACCATGCGAAAGGAAGCCCCCGCCTCTTTAGCGGGGGAGGATGTCACAGAGGCTTTAAGTCTTTATAGGTGATAAGTTCGATATTGTTTTTAGAAATCCACTTTTTTAACTCAGGATGCATAAAGAAATAGGCATCATAGGCTCTACCAGTAGTTAAAGTGGATACTTTGATTAAATCGTAGTCGATATAACCTGGATGAGCTCCAAGCTCATAAGCTCGATCGCTTTGGAGATCTTCTTTTGAAAATAGATTGGTAATAACTTCAAGAGCATCCGAAGGTGAGATCTCCTTCCAGGATAATAAACGACCTTGAGCTACTTCAAAGGGAACAGAATAGGTGAAAAACTCGTCTTGATTTACGAAAGAACGAATAGGAATGGAATAGCGATTAGAAAACTCTTCTAGAAGTTCTTTTCCTCCTGAGATTTGTTCAATTCCATGATGAGAATTAAGATGATCAGGTTTTTTCCCCATTAGACAGACAAATTTATCGTATTGAGCTTGCATCTCCTGACGCATTTCCTCTATAGAAGCTTTTCCAGGAGTGAATAAAATCGCTTTATCAAACGTACCATCGGCTTTTATGAGACTGGGAACATCGGTAAGTGGTTTTCCGGCGGTTAAGCAAAAGTGAAGACCAACCGAAAGACCTGGATTTTCTTTTGCTAAGGAGGTCGCTTCCAACGCAAAGGGCATATTTGTCATCATCGAGGTAGAAGTCATTAAGCCCTTTTGATAACAATCGATAAGTGCTAAATTACAGCCATGTGTAATTCCAAAATCATCTCCGTTAATAATGAGTCTCATATTCTTTTCTCCTCTTCCATCGATACCATAGAAGACCTTTCTTCTTTTATTTTAAGAATCCAGACAAATGAGGTAAATCGCTATCCTATCTCTCATTCAAAATCAACTGTAAAAATTTTTTCAAGCTAAAGAAAAGAATGGAAGAGCTTTTAAGGCTTTCATTTCCCATAATTTTTGATGAATCGACCATTTTTTTATAAAGAACCTTTCCTAAGATAAAATATTAGTGAGACCTCAGAAAGGAGGGAAGAATAGCTTGGGCTATTCTAAAGAAATGAATGATTCGTCTACTTGGATCCCCCAAGACTGGAGAGAACTTCTTTATGCCTGTTCCAAGACCCAAAATTATTTATTNAATTCTGTCTTTTCTCTAAAACACTCCATTGAGACTGGTCGGCGTCATACTTTAATTCGCTCCTTNTCTTCCCGTCTTAAAACCCTTGAAAGCATTCGCTCTAAACTTATTCGCTATGGTTTTGAAGANTCCCCTACTTCGGCNGCGCAAAATCTTCATGATATTGTAGGCGTTCGAATCATTTGTTCCTATCTCAAGGATATTTATGCGGTTGTAGATGAATTGGCCACTTTAGAANGATTTANACTTCTTCAAATTAAGGATTACATTAAAAATCCCAAACCCTCTGGATANCGTTCNCTTCATGTAATTGGNGAATGNGATGTGTCNGGCCATCCCATTCAATGTGAAATTCAAATTCGTACAGCAGGGATGGATTCTTGGGCAGCCATTGAACATCAAATGCGCTATAAAAAAGACTTNCCGGATTCACAATATGTAAATNAAGAGCTTTTAGAGTGTGCTACCTTGCTTTATGAATGNGATGTNAAGATGCAAACGCTTCATCAATANATTGNCCATCAAAATCTAACNTCCNTTCCATACTCTGAATCTAAGAAGAGCCAAGAAGAGGAAAAAATTTCTTTGANTTTAGAGGCTTAAGGGAAAAAGTACTTNAAAGACAGGAAAGTCCTTATTTCCTTTAAGAGAAGCTTAGAAGTGTAAAATAANATNAAATAACCTGACAAGAAAGGATGGAAGACGACTATGCGTCAAATCGGAATTTGCGTTTATGGAGGCGCTTCAGAAGATGTCGCCAGCATCTTTTTACAAGCCGGCCACCAAATTGGGGAAGCCATTGCTCGCCGTGGATGGCGCTTGATTAATGGCGGNGGCAATACAGGNATGATGGGNGCTGCNATTCGTGGTGCCATTGAATTTGGTGGTCAAACCATGGGAATCGCTCCTTACTTCTTTCGAGAAATGGAAGTNCTCTATGGAGAAGGCGAGGAAACAATCTATACTCGTACNATGCGGGAGCGGAANGCATTTATGGAGTCTCTTTCCGATGNCTTTATCGCTTCCCCTGGTGGAATTGGAACNTTAGAAGAGTTTTATGAAATTCTTACCTTAAAACAGCTCAAGCAGTTGGATGCTCCTCTTGTTCTTTTAAACTTGNATGGATACTATACTCCNCTTCTAAAAGCNATGAATTCTATGGAAGAAGCNGGCTTTATTCATGAATCNATAAAAGATTTATTCAAAGTNTGTANGACCGTTCACGAAACGTTTGAATACTTGGATCAACAACTGAAACGATAATTTTCTTTTCTNAGCCTTAGGATTGNAACGAATNCCCTTCGTTCAATCCTTTTTTTATTTTGNATAAAAAAAGGAGCCAAGCGAAGNTGCAAATGGCTCCTGAAAAGATTTAATTTTCTGATGGATNATTTTTCGATATGGTTGAAACAATGCNTTGAGCTAACCCNGCTGCGCCTTGAATTTCAGAAGGGATNATGATTTTCGTGGCTTTTCCATCCGCNGCCTTTTCAAACGCTTCGATNGCTTTGAGGCGCAATACNTCATCNGTAAGCCCNGCTTCNGCNAAATAATGGAGTCCTTCTGCGGTTGCTTTTTGNACAGATTTAATAGCTTCCGCTTTACCAAGNGCTTCTTGAATCATAGTTTCACGTTTAGCTTGAGCTTCTAANATNGCNGCTTCTTGACGGCCTTGGGCCACTAATACTGTCGATTCNTTTTCACCTTCCGCTCGCAAAATCTTTTCNCGTCGCTCACGTTCTGCCTTCATTTGGCGTTCCATNGCTTCTTGAATNGACTTTGGAGGCATNATNTTTTTCAGCTCCACNCGGTTAATCTTAATTCCCCAAGGATCGGTNGCTTCATCAAGCGTCGCACGCATTTTGGTGTTGATGTCATCACGACTNGTAAGNGTGCGNTCAAGATCCATTTCACCAATGACGTTTCGCAANGTTGTNGCCGTTAAGTTTTCAATAGCATTGAGAGGNTGTTCTACTCCATAGGTGTACAGTTTGGGATCGGTAATTTGNTAATAAATGACGGTGTCAATATGCATCGTAACATTATCTTTNGTAATTACAGCTTGAGGAGGAAAGTCAGCGACTTGTTCTTTTAAATCNACACGATTCGCAATGCGATCTACAAAAGGAATTTTAAAGTGTAAACCAACATCACTCGTTTCCAAATACGCTCCAAGACGTTGAATCACATAAGCATGCGCTTGNGGAACGATGTACACAATGCTTTGNAGTAAACCNATGAGAACGAGTACNGCTAAAACAATACCTACAATCATGAAGATAAAAGAGAGATTCATAATGATAATTCTCCTAAAGACTCTAAAANGGTCTTCTTTATACTAGAAAAACTCTTTANAAGACTTTGATTTAAGGATGACTNGGGGGATANGTTNNACTNTTAGNCTCTTGATACACTTGATTTTCAAGCGGNTGAACTTCCAAAGTGACTCCATGGATGCCAACCACTTTTACNATTTGACCTGTAACTAAAGCNACNGGAGANGTTGCTTTCCAATCTAGGCCATCAATAAATACCCGTCCTTGCATTCCAGGCCCAATAGGCTGGAGAACTTTGGCATTTTTTCCTAGAACTCGCATTGAGCCNGATCCAGATAAATCATGGCGAAACCGAAAATACTCTTGAAGTTTTTGTTTAAAAAGCAAAAAGAGCAAGATCGAAACNGCAAANAAGGCAATGATTTGAAACACAAAGCCAACTTGGAAAAAGGATAAAATGGCTGCGACAAGCGCCCCNGCANAAAACCAAATGGATACTAAAGAGACNGTNCCAATCTCAATAATNAGCATAAGTAAAGCAAAAANAAGCCAAAAAATCGTAAAAGCATAACTCGGCATCCGCTTGGCCTCCTTTCCAAAACATCGAATATTCGAGATTTAGATTTAGTGTATCGAAGGGCTAAAAAAAAGGCTATAAGACCTANAAAAAAGANACACAACTTTAAGACTTCTACTNNCTTTTCTTTAAAACTCTTATCCTTTTCCCTTGAAATTTCAAAGAAAAAAAGAAGAAAAGAGATCAATTTTTAGAGCCATCTAAAAGCGTATCGAGGGCTAGAGTAATGAAAAGTAAAGGNAATCCATCTTCANAGTGAGTGTAATGAACNACAAAATAATCACTCATATGCCAAATCTCTTTGTTGATTGTCGCTANCCAATTGCCTTTTGAATCCGTNACCTGAAAANTNAANCCAATTCCTTTTCCNTGAATGTGCCATCCATTATTGANCATCAAGAGTTCAGGATGAAAAAAACGCCATTTTTGCTCAATTTTATCTTCGGNCTTTCCAGGNTCAAAGATCANAAATTTGTTNGGAATAGACCANGTCTGCTCAAAGCGGCCGATTTCTTGATTGTGNNNATCNTATATGGTTTGTTTGCGCAANANNGATTTTTGTCCNTGNACATAAAAAACAACTTGATCTCTTTCGTTTTTTACTTCATATCGCCCCCAAAAAGACCAAAGCTTTTGCGCAATGTATAAAATGTGTTCCATTAGACTCTCCTTGCGATCCTCCATAAAGCAAAACTCGACCTTTCCAAGCCTCTACAGGAATAAAAAAGTCGAGTTAGACATTTTAAAATTAAAAAAAAAGATAAACCAACCTAGCTCGATAAAGAAATAAGAATTCTAAAACCACATCAAAATAAACGAAAGGTTCTTAGGGAAGTTAATTTTTTCCCATGCGCTATTTATCCTTCAAGACAAGGCTAATCTTGTAAATTTGGCGAGTTCTAAAGCGTATTTTTCTTGTTCTTCATGATGACGGTCGATTTCCCTTTCAAGCTCTTTTTCCAAAACAGCCGAAAGATCAATATCCTGCGATGGCATTCACACCCATAGGATAGGCTTCGTCATAATCCTTTCCGCTCCGCAGGTTAAAATATAAGGAAGATCTGGAACGCAGACGGAAACTCCATCCACGTCTTCATCAAAAATGGTGGGATAAGATTGAATTGTTTTAAATTAAAATTTGTCTTTCGTTTCTAAATAAAACTGGAGATTCCAGTGCATATTAATGCTGACGATAGAAAGTTCGCCTAAACTTTTCCTAATTTGTCCACTCTACATAGGAAAGATCTCAAAAAAGGGAAATCTTTCTTTTTTTACGTCTTTAAATTAAGCCAGCCGTATAAAGAAAACACTCTTACTTCAAGCAAGAGCGTTTAAATATACTTAGATATGGTTCAAAATCGTTTCCATTAGGCGGCTAGATTCGGAGTAACATCCTCAGTAAAAAGAGTCTCCTCCATTTTACAATGTAGATCATCTAGAATTTCGTAGACCGAAAATTCCGCAAATTCTGTTAAGGTTAGTCCATCGGGCGTTGGCTCGACTAAACCATCCCACTCAAGTTCTCGAGCGGTATCACGAAGAGACACAGCTGGATAGGAAAGCGTGTTTAAAATGGCCATCCATGTCATAGCCCCACCGGCCTCACGTAACAAATCAAGGATACAAAGTTGTAAATAATCGAGTTGATTTTCTCGTGCATACAGCTTATAAAACCAATCCGAATCTTGACTGTAATAGGATTGTCCTTTTTTCATGAATTTATTTTACCCAAAACTTGTGTCTATTGCATCCTCTTTATTCCTAGTGTTTTTTACTCTCCCTTTTTTTCTAGATTTTGGTATGGGAAATGAATCTTTTTTTCCATATTGTTTTTGTTTTGAATTCCAAGGAATTCCTTAAAATCGCACATCGCTTGAATGAATTGATCAAAAGATTTTAAGTTGAAATGAAAAAGCTGAAAATTGCGGTATCCTGTTTTCCGAAAACAAGAGAAAGGATGTTCAATATGACCAAAGTTGGAATTGCTGGGTATGGGAACCTAGGTAAGGGTGCAGAAAAAGCCGTTTTAGCTGCTCCTGATATGGAATTGGTCGGAATCTTTACTCGTCGTGATCCAAATTCAGTACATCCCGTAAGTGGTTGTCCTGTTTATTCATTAAACGAGGCCGAACAATTTAAAGACGATATTGATGTAATGATTCTTTGTGGAGGTAGCGCCTCGGATTTACCGGAACAAACCCCTGCTTTAGCTTCTTTATTTAACGTGGTGGATTCCTTTGATACCCACGCACGCATTCCTGAACATTTTGCGAATGTCGACAACGCCGCCAAAGGGGCGAAAAAAACGGCGGCTATTTCTATTGGCTGGGATCCAGGTC